>JABDNS010000070.1 GCA_013043705.1 Pseudomonadales bacterium | reverse complement strand
GGCCAGTAGCCAAACAGCCGGTCGCCTTTGCTGACCCCGTCCACTTTAGATTCGGTTATTTCGGCAAAGCCCCAAACCGGAATCACTCCCCAGCCGTCGGCATCGTTGCCAATGGGCGGGAAAAATTTCCAGTAACCAATCATGTCGCCAGCTACAGCATAAGTAATATTGTTGGCGGTAAATGCAAAGCTTTCTACCTTGGCCATTACCTCGCCATCTTGCAGCGCCTGTTCGTGGTTATCTTGCACCACTCGGTGCTCTGAAAATTTGTTTTGTTTAACCTGGAATTGGTTCATGCGGTTGCTCTCTTAAAATAGGCTGATGTAGGTTATAAGTTCACGTAAAAAGCTGCATCCAAAAAGTAATGCATTGCGTTATTCGGTTGCAATCAAGCGTAACGTGCCGCAGCCTCCGGTGGCAAATCCTCGATCTGCTCGGAGAGTTGCATGAGCTTGTTTACAGCAGGTACGGCGTTATCCCGCATTCGCTTTAAAATCGCCTGTTTGTTGTCATCATCCCGGTCTGCGCTTTTTACTACCTGGCCAAATCCATCCAGCCGATTGTTAACAATCCATTGGTTAAGTTCTTTATCTTTAGACCAATTGTACTGGTTCAACATTAGGCCCAACTGCATGCGAATCCAGTCGGTGTCGTGGTTGGGTAAAGGCACCACTGTGCATATCTGATTCTTCTCATCATCGTTCGCGTATGTTGCTTCCACGTGAGCAATTAAGGCCGCGCTGAACACTGGCTGGTACGAGCGTAAGGTTTGCGGGGTAATAACTTTGCCGTTAAATACCGTCACCGGAGACAGATCCTTAATCAGGCGCGCGGAACAATCTATATGCAGCTCGCGCGTGCTGGTGGGAATGTCTCCCTGTTCCAGCACAATTTTATCCTTCTGCAGGCTTTTTACTCGACCCATACGCACCACGTTTTTAATTTTTCGCAGCGCTTCCAGTTCTTGCTGGCTAACCGTTGCGCCGTGGAACATGCTTGGCTTTGTGTTTTTATCTATCCTTACCAGCACACCGCCTGCTTCAAGGCGATCGAACAAGTCGGGAATTGATTCGGCTGCAGCAATAGCCTCGAACTGTTTAGCCTGGGTGCCAATTGAATGTTCAAAAAACTGCTGCCCTGGCTGCGTGTTGCGCCTGTCGAGTAACCAGGCATCGCGGGGTACGATCCAGCGAATCTTGTCCGGGTCTACATCGTTTTCCAGCAACCACAAGCAGGCATCGATACCGGTTTTTCCGCCACCGATAACTGTGTAGCCCTCGGGGGGTTTTTCTACGCTGACCAAATTGTTCAGCGGCATAAACTGTATGCCATCATCGATAGGAAAAGATGGTGTATGTGTAGCCGGTACGGATGCAGTGAGATAGGTGCAGTTAACGATTTTGTTGCGCGCCTTCACGCGGTAATGCTTGCCCGAGGTTTTTGAGGTAAATGTGTAATTAGCCGAATCGTCCTGCTCGAAGTTACCCGTGTAGTCGCACATAGGATAATAGTGCACGCGGCCGGTGGGCAGGAAGTCTTCGTTCATTACGTCGTCGAAGTACGCGCTCACCTCGGCGCCGGAAGCTAACTCGTACAGGCCCTTGTTTTTACCGACCTGGTTAATCAGGTCTTTGCCCAGCTTGCGAGAGCTCACGCCATAAAAAGCAGAGGGCTGGTGCAGTGTCACGAACGGGTAGGCAACGTTCCAATGGCCACCGGGTTTGCCGTAGCGGTCCACCATAATTACGTCGGCATCACTCTCTTGCAACAGCACGTCCACAAAGGCCATGCCCATGGCACCGCTGCCTACAACAAGATAATCGGTTTCCAGTTCAATAAATTGTTCGCTCATGCCTCAGGTATCCTCGCTTCGCCATAACGGCGTTATATTCGTCTGGCGCATTAAACATAACACTGTTATGCTTAGTCAAGTTTTTTCGTTCCCGTGGCTGATTGCTTTTTGTTCAGCGGGTTCAAATAGCAGTACTGCCTGTACTGTACCAGCGGTGTAAAACATTGAAACCTAACAAGCAAAATATTCTTGAAGCGGCTTCCGGGCTGTTCCTGGAGGGCGGCACCAAGGCGTTGAGTGTGCGGGCGATTGCCAAATCGGCCGGGGTCTCGACGATTGGCATTTACAGCCATTTTGAGGGCAAGCAGGGCGTGCTGGACGCGCTCTATATCGAGGGCTTTGAAAAAGTAAGTGCAGCGCTCGAGGCACCGGAGGCGGGCGGCGACCCGGACCAAATTTTGATGCAGGCCGCGCGCAATTACCTCGATCTGGCTGACCAGTACCGGGCGCACTACCGCCTGATCTTTGGCGAGAGCGAGGCTGGTTACCAGCCCTCGAGTGAAGCCAAGCGATTTGGTGCCGAAGCCTTTGAGAAATTGACACGCACCGTAGCAGCGGCACTGCCGAGTAAGCAAAGCAGGCAAGCGCAGCGCGAGGCCGCCCTGCAAATATGGAGCTTACTACATGGCAGCGTAAGTTTGCGCTACAACAATGTATCGCAACTAGTGGATATGAAAAATTTCAACGCGCGTGTGTTGGAAGCCCTGGCGATATTAATTAAAGGG
This sequence comes from Pseudomonadales bacterium, assembly GCA_013043705.1. Taxonomy (GTDB): domain Bacteria; phylum Pseudomonadota; class Gammaproteobacteria; order Pseudomonadales; family UBA7434; genus UBA7434. The sequence goes on along the minus strand of JABDNS010000070.1, from coordinate 43,664 downwards.
CTGGCAAGCTGACGTGTATCGGCATGCGCTTTACCCGACCGTTTTAATCAACAATTAAATGCTGTGTAAAAAGGTAAAAGTAAACGATCAGGAAACCGGACACTATTGTATTCGTAATAGCGTGATAGCATTGTGCTTGTTGAGTATTTAGTTTGACACGAATAGTTTTGAAAATGTTTTGCGCACGAAAATCATTCCTTTTAGGGCTCGATAATCGGTATGTTAAATAATCCCGCCAGTTTTTTGTTTAACGCGCGTGCGCAGTGGCAGCGAGTTGCCACGCTTACTGATGCGCAGTTTTTATCGAAGCTCTTGTACCCGGTGGTGCTTGGGTTAGGCACACCGATCGCTTGGTACTATGGCACCACGCGCATTGGTTGGACCGTGGGTGGCGGAGAAGTTGTTCGCCTGACCGAAGCCAGCGCCTTGCAATTGGTATCCGCACTGTATGTTTCGATGTTGGTATCGCTTTGTGTGATTGGGTATTTCATACATTGGATGGCGGAAACGTACGGTAGTGTTTCTCCCATAAGCAAGGGCGTTGCCGTGGCTGGTTACACCGCAACGCCACTTTTTATTGCCGGACTCTGCGGGTTTTATCCCATATTCTGGTTCGATATGCTGGTCGGCATCACTGCCCTGTGCTGGTCGGTATACATGTTATACGTTGCTATTCCCGTAGTGATGGGTATTCCCGAAGAGCGCGGATTCCTGTTCGCTTCTGCAGTGGTGGCAATTTGCATGGTGATATTTATTTGCATGATGGGAGCAACGGTAATTCTTTGGGATATGGGCGTGAAGCCTGTGTTCACCGACTAGCAAACAGTAAACCAGTACCCGTTCAACCCCTTAGTGCCAGGCAAGCCATCGTGGCATAGCGTCGAATTGATGCGTCCTATTTTTACCCGGAGTTAATTTTACAATGACGAATAGTGTAGCGGCCGTCGAATACGACTACGAGGTTGCAAAACGTTTTACAGTGATGACGGTCGTCTGGGGCATCGTCGGAATGGCAGTGGGTGTACTGATTGCCGCACAACTGGTTTGGCCTGCATTAAACTTCGATACGCCCTGGCTGAGTTTTGGCAGGTTGCGCCCCTTGCATACCAACGCAGTGATTTTTGCGTTTGGTGGTTGTGCTTTAATGGGCTCGTCGTTGTTTGTTGTGCAGCGCACCTGCCAGGCCCGTTTGTTCGCGCTGCCACTGGCGCACTTTGTTTTTTGGGGCTGGCAATTAGTCATCGTGCTGGCCGCTATAACTTTGCCTATGGGTTTAACCAGCTCTAAGGAGTATGCCGAGCTGGAGTGGCCAATAGACATCCTCATCACAATCGTTTGGGTGAGTTACGCCATTGTTTTCTTCGGCACGATTATGCGCCGTAAAACACCGCATATTTATGTCGCAAACTGGTTCTACGGTGCATTTATTGTCACGGTAGCGGTATTGCATGTTATCAACAGTCTTGCGGTGCCCGTGTCGCTTGGCAAGTCTTACTCCATCTATCCAGGTGCGATAGATGCGATGATACAGTGGTGGTATGGCCACAACGCGGTGGGCTTTTATCTCACGGCGGGCTTTCTTGGCATGATGTACTACTTTGTTCCGAAGCAGGCTGAACGCCCGGTTTATTCGTATCGGCTATCGATTGTGCATTTCTGGGCGTTAATATCGGTTTATATTTGGGCGGGTCCGCATCATCTGCATTACACCGCGCTACCCGATTGGGCGCAAAGCCTTGGCATGGTTATGTCGCTCATATTGTTGGCGCCATCCTGGGGCGGCATGATCAACGGCATGATGACCTTGAGTGGCGCCTGGCATAAATTACGCACCGACCCGATTTTGCGCTTCCTTGTTGTGTCGCTCTCCTTCTACGGTATGTCAACTTTTGAAGGGCCAATGATGTCGATTAAAACGGTCAACTCGCTGTCGCACTATACGGACTGGACTATCGGTCACGTGCACTCCGGTGCGTTGGGCTGGGTGGCGATGATTTCCATCGGCATGGTTTACCATTTGGTGCCGGTATTATTTGAAAAGAAAAAAATGCATAGCATTCCGCTGATTAACTTGCATTTCTGGTTGGCAACCATTGGTACGGTTCTCTACATTGCATCAATGTGGGTTAACGGTATTGTGCAGGGGCTTATGTGGCGCGCTTATAACGCCGACGGCAGCCTGACCTATAGCTTCGTTGAATCGGTGGTGGCCAGCGGGCCTGGCTATATCATTCGCTTTATCGGTGGCGGCATGTTCCTTGTGGGCATGCTGGTAATGGCGTGGAACGTCTGGCAGACCATCGGGCCGAAAGCGCGAGCGGCGCTGAACAATACCGATGCTGGTGCTGTAAACACAGCAGCGGAGGGTGCCGCATGAAACACGATGTTGTCGAAAAAAATATTGGCCTGATGATTGTCCTCATCGTGGTGGCCATTAGTTTTGGTGCGCTGGTCGAACTGGTACCGCTGTTTTTTCAAAAGCAAATGACCGAACCGGTAGAGGGTGTAAGGCCGTTGAACGGCCTCGAATTAACCGGCAGGGACATTTATATTCGCGAAGGTTGCAATACCTGTCACTCGCAGATGATTCGCGCGCTGCGCTCAGAAACAGAGCGCTATGGTCACTATTCAGTTGCCGGCGAGTACGTATACGATTACCCGTTCCTTTGGGGCTCAAAGCGAACCGGTCCCGACCTAGCGCGGGTAGGTGGCCGCTATAGCGATGGTTGGCATCGTGCACACCTGTTTAACCCGCGTGACGTTGTGCCTGAATCGATAATGCCTGGCTACGCATGGCTGTTCGACAATGATATCGACGCGCAGGGAGTGCAGAAGAAAATGCGCGCCCTACGCAAGGTAGGTGTGCCGTACACCGATGACGATATCGCTGCAGCGCCCGCATCGGTAGACGGCAAGAAAGAGATTGATGCAATGGTTGCGTACTTGCAGCAGCTTGGTACAAGCATTAAATACAAGCGCTAGATTATCTTATATTTAACCGACAGTCGGCATTTCGCGGGAGTGATACATGGAGCAGGATAGTTTGCGTGCGCTTTCTACGCTATTACTGTTTATTGCGTTTATCGGCCTGTGCATTCGTGTATACAGCCGCAAGAATAAAGCGTACTACGAAGAGGCAGCAAATTTGCCTTTCGTCGATGATGATGACAATGCGGGCCGTGATGACGATAGCGATACTGCGGTGCAGGGCTCGCGAGTAAAGAAAACGGCCGCCAACCCAGCAGGAGAAAGTAATGAGTAGTTTCTGGAGCGCCTGGATCATAGGGTTAACCGTGATCTCGCTGGTGCTTTTATGCTGGCTGCTATTTGGCACGCGAAAAATACCGGTCGATAAGGACAAGGACACCACCGGTCATGTCTACGATGGAATCGAGGAGTACGACAACCCGATGCCATCGTGGTGGATTAACATGTTCGTTATCAGTATTGTGTTCGGCGTTTTTTACCTGCTTTTCTACCCCGGGCTTGGCAATTTCAAAGGGCTACTGAACTGGACCTCGGCCAGCGAGTGGGAGGCAGATGTAGTCGAAGCAAAAAGCAAGGCCGAATCGTTTTACGTAGCTTATGCAAACACACCGATACCAGCCTTGGCCGAGGATGCAACGGCCATGCGCGTTGGCAAACGTATTTTTTCCAACAACTGTGCAACCTGCCACATGGTCGATGGCAGCGGTGCGAAGGGCTACCCGAACCTGACAGATGATGATTGGCTTTACGGTGGTTCGCCAGAGCAAATTGAAGCCACACTGGTGAATGGCCGTGTCGCGGCTATGCCGGCATGGGAATCGGCGTTGAGTGTGGCGGAGCTGGATAACCTTACGCGCTATGTTAAGTCCTTATCTCAACCTGCTGAGGCCGGTGAGAACGCCGCTAGCCGGGCAATGCAGGGTGCAGAGCAGAAATACCTCGCAATGTGCAGCGCCTGCCATGGCGAATCGGGCGAAGGCAATATCGCATTTGGCGCGCCAGCCCTTAACGACGATACTTGGCTGTATGGTGGTCGCGAGGTCGAGATACGCCACAGCATCGCCAAAGGCCGGCGGGGCGTTATGCCCGCGCAGGCGGAAATACTAGGCGAGCAAAAAATTCATTTGCTTACCGCTTACGTCTACCAATTGTCACGACAGTAAGCCCAGGCCCCCGGTCCATTCTATCCCCCGCTTATTTGGTGCCGGTTTTGACAGCTTGGTGTACCGCCAGCGCACGCATGGGCTCGTCTGCAGCCGGTAAATTTGAATCCGCATGAAACAGAACCACCATCAGCAAGCACATAAGCAGCAAAATAGGTCGCAGGTGCAGGACAGCGACCTGATTGCTGTGTCCGCCGCTGCGCCCGCCGAAGTATCAGAGATTGATCTTTACCAGAAGCGCGAGAAAATCTATACCCGCCGCATGGAGGGTTTTTTCCAGCACATTCGCCTGTTCACGGGCTGGCCCTTGTTACTCGGCTACTTTTTATTGCCTTGGTTTAACTGGGGTGAGCGGCAAGCCGTACTTTTCGACTTGCCGCAGCGCCAGTTCAATATCCTTGGCCTTACTTTCTGGCCGCAGGACCTCTCATTGCTGGCGTGGATTTTAATTATTTCTGCCTTCCTTTTGTTTGCCGTTACTAATTTGGCTGGCCGCGTGTGGTGCGGCTACTCTTGCCCACAAACGGTTTGGACCAGTATTTTTATGTGGGTAGAGCAGTTTGTCGAGGGCACTCGCAACCAGCGCATAAAGCTCGATGCTGCACCGTGGAGCAAAGAGAAGGTAATCAAAAAACTGCTCAAGCACGGCATGTGGCTGGGTTTTGCGTTCTTAACCGGCTTCACTTTCGTCGCGTATTTTACGCCTGCACGCGAACTTGCTGCATCGTTCCTGCATTTTTCTGTTAACCCGATGGCGCTGTTCTGGATTGCGTTTTTTACGCTGGCCACTTACGGTAATGCGGGCTGGCTGCGCGAGCAGGTTTGTCTTTATATGTGCCCGTATGCCCGTTTCCAGTCGGTTATGTTCGACAGCAATACTTTGATTATTTCCTACGACAAAAAACGTGGTGAGCCGCGCGGTTCGCGCAAGCGCAACCAGCCTGCCAGTGAGCATAAGTTGGGCGATTGTATTGATTGCCAGCTATGCGTGCAGGTTTGTCCAACTGGCATTGATATCCGTGACGGCTTGCAATATGAGTGTATTGGTTGTGCGCTATGCGTTGACGCCTGTGATTCAATAATGGAGAAAATGCAGTATCCGAAGGGCCTTATCAGTTATACAACTGAAAACGCATTAGCGGGTAAGCCGGTAAAATTGCTGCGACCACGCCTGCTTGGTTATATTCTGGCAATTGCCATCATGACGTTGGCAATGATTGTAAACATTGCAAACCGCGAAGCAATAGAGTTAAGTGTACTGCGCGACCGCCAGGCTTTGTTTTACAAGAACGAGGCAGGCCAAATCGAAAACCTTTATACCGTGAAATTGGCCAATAAAACGCAGCAAGCGCAGAGTTATAAGCTATCGATTGAGAGTGAATTGCCGGTGGTATTGGGAGGCAACCCAACCGTACAGTTGGCCAGCGGTGAAGTGGTGTCTTTTCCGGTTAAGGTTTATTTACCCAGCGCCAGTGCGGCTTCACGCGGCGCGGCGCTCACTTTTTTCGCTACTAACAAGAGTAACGAAGCTGAGGTAAGCAGTGTGGAAAGCCGTTTTCTTATGCCTGCCAATGCGCACTAGTTTCGTAATAAACCAAACTATCTTGCCGGCCGTAAAACTATGCTGAATGATTTATCAAGCCGTGAATCGGAAAACGCGCCTGTAGCGCATTGGTATCGACAGTTCTGGCCGTGGTTCTTGCTGGCACTGCCCGCGGTAGTTGTGGTGGCCAGCCTGGTCACGGTTGCGATCGCTTTTTATCACAGTGATAGCCTTGTGGTTGATAATTACTATCGCGAGGGGCTGGCAATCAATCGCAAGCTGGCGCTGGATGAGGCTGCGGCGACGCGAGCTATTAGCGCGCAGCTGGATATCTGGCAGAATGGTTTAATCAAGCTCAAGGTGTTGGAAAAAGAGCGACCTTTTCAAAGGCCTGCCGGCTTGCAGCTGCAGTGGCAGCATCCCACCAAACAGGCCAGCGACTTTTCTATGCAGCTAAAGCCTGGGCCGGGCGGTTTATTTAGCACTGCAGTCGAATCCGTTCCCGCCGGGCGCTGGTATGTCACCGTTACCTCGACTAGCGTTGAAAACCAGTCAAAGAATGCAGAGACAGGTGGTGGAACGGGCTGGCGCCTGAAGCAAGAAATCCTCATTGCGCCCGATTCCCCAGTTACGGCAACAAACCCGCAGTACCAAAGTTTCCAGTTTTTACCTCGCTGCGCCCTTGCTGATCCCGCAGCGGGCCAGGCTTCCCGCTGTCGTAATGAGTAAGCTGGCGCCTTGCTTTCATTGCGGGGAGCCGGTGCCCGCAAATACTGATATATCTATTTGTTTTCAAGGTATCGACCGGCCGCTTTGCTGCCAGGGTTGTCTGGCTGTGTGCTCAACCATCGTTGCTGCGGGCCTGCAGGATTATTATCGTTTTCGCAGTGGTCTTGCTGAGACGCCCAGCGCCGGTAGCGAAGATTTCGACATGTATAACCAGCCCGAAATTTGGCCGTTATTTTCCGTGCAGGACGCTGGCTTGTGGGAGTCGCGCTTGAGTGTTGGCGGTATGCATTGTGCGGCGTGTTCATGGCTGATTGAAAAACAACTGGAATCGATTGCGGGGGTGGAATCCGCGGCGGTTAATTTTCAGCGCGGCCTGCTTACGATCGCCTGGGATTCGCAGCGCGTAAAGCCAGGCAGTTTTTTTCACGCGATTAGCGCACTCGGTTATAGCGTTGCGCCATGGTCGGCAAGCACTAGCGAGCGACTTGTGCAGCGCCAGGTCGACAGTTTGCTGGGCCGCATTGGCGTGGCTGGCATTGGCATGATGCAGGTTGGCATGGTTGCCATTGGCCTCTATGTCGGTGACTTCGAGGATATGTCCGCACAAGTTCGTGACCTGTTGCGCTACTTCAGCCTTGCGGTGGCAACGCCGGTATTGTTGTATTCGGCGCAGCCGTTTTTTTCGGGCGCCGTACGCGATATAAAAAATCGCGCCCCGGGTATGGATGTACCCGTTTCGCTGGCATTGTTGTCGGCCTATGTGGCCAGCGTGGTTGCCACCGTTGGCCAACACCAACACGTATATTTTGACACCATTAGCATGTTTACTTTTTTTCTGCTGCTTGGCCGCTATCTGCAGTTGCTGGCGCAGCGGCGCCAGTTTGGATCCGGTGCGCTGATGCCGGTTACCGCGCGAGCGCTGGTATCAAGCAGCCCGGAGTGCAGCGAGTGGCGAGCGGCAACACAGTTGCAGCCTGGAGACGTGGTTATTGTGAACCCCGGAGAAACAATCCCGGTTGATGGCAGCGTTGTTCATGGCCAGAGCAGCGTAGACGAAAGTGCTTTTACCGGGGAATTCAAGCCGCGCCCGGTAGCGCGGGGTGATAATGTCGTTGCTGGTACCCAGAATATCGATGGCCGTTTACAAGTTGCGCTTACTGTGACGGCTGCTGGCTTCAAGCTACAGCATATTGAGCGGCTTATAGAGCGGGCATTACAAAGCAAGCCTGCAGTGGCACAACTAGCCGATAAAATCGCCTCCCGATTTGTAGTTTTTGTGTTGCTGGCAAGTGCAGCGAGTTACCTGTTCTGGTTGTTTCAAGCCCCGGAAAAAGCTTTTTTTACTGCCTTGGCCGTGCTGGTAGTAAGTTGCCCTTGTGCGTTGTCGCTGGCAACCCCGGCCACATTTACTGCTGCTGTGAATGGTCTGCGCAAGCGGGGCATCGTGGTAAGCGATGCGCTGGTGCTGGAACGAATGTCCGCTGTTACACACGCAATTTTTGATAAAACAGGTACGCTTACGCAGGGCGAGCCAAGTATAGAGTGCGTTGATTTGCTGGGCGATGGGCACGCAGAATCATCGCTTCTGGCGGTAGCCGCCACGCTCGAGCAGTTTTCATCGCATCCTATCGCGCGGGCTTTTTGCCATATCAACACGCAGCTGGAAGCAAGTAACGTTCGCGTAGTAAGCGGTGAGGGCATTAGCGCAAATATAGAGGGCGCTTTCTGGCGTATTGGTAGCTGGGATTTCTGCACAGAAAATAGCGAAGCGTGCAACTCGCTTGCTGCGGTGAATCAATCGCAGCAGGAGCATGATGCCTTGGATAAAAGCAATGCGGCTGACTCAAGCGTTGCTAATCGTATGCTGGTCTATCTATGCAAAGAAACGGAATTGGTAGCACGCTTGCGACTTACTGATGCGCCAAGAGAAGACGCGCATCGGGTTGTTCGTTCATTTGCAGCGGCTGGTATTCAAATACAGATTCTAAGTGGTGACAGGCAGGCGCATGTGGCATCGCTTGCACAGTCGCTGGATATAAAAATGTTTAAAGGCGGGTGTACTGCGGCAGGTAAAATGCAGCATGTTAAAAGCCTGCAAAGCAAAGGCGCGGTTGTGATGATGGTTGGCGACGGTGTTAATGACGCACCGGTGCTGGCCTCGGCAGATGTTTCCGTGGCGATGATCCAGTCTAGTGACCTAACCCGCTCGCAGGCCAGTGTTTGTCTTACAAGCGACAAGCTGGCATCTTTGCTGCAGTTACCTACAGCGGCGCGTAGAGCGAAAGTAATATTGCGACAAAATTTTTCTTGGGCATTAGCTTATAACCTGCTGGCACTACCAATGGCCGCCGCGGGCCTGGTGCCGCCTTACCTGGCGGCGATAGGCATGTCGGCTAGCTCATTGCTTGTTGTGCTAAATGCAGCGCGCGCCAGTGGCGCCGATTACTCTAAAGCGGCAACCGCTGAGCCTGGTGTTACTTCGCTGGTACAGCAAGGGGTGAGGGCAGTTGGCTAGTCTTTATCTATTGTTGCCTGTTGCCCTGCTTTTTGTTGCACTAGCGGTCGCGCTTTTTTTGTGGGCAGTTCGCAACCACCAGTTTGATGATTTAGAGAAAGAGGGCCAGCGTATCTTGTTTGAGCGCGATGAAAGCGCGCCAGACGCAGCCGAAAAAAGCAACAAAAGTACTGCCGCAGAGGCGGCTAGCAGTGCAGGCGATAGCGATGACCCTGCCTGAATCATTGAGTTACTCTGCAGCGCTATTAGTTGGGCTGGCCGGTAGCCCGCATTGCATTGGCATGTGCGGCGGCATCGTAAGCTTATTCAATTTGTCTGCAAGAGACGGGCAAGCGGGAAGTCGGGGTTTTAGTAATAATATAATTTTCCAGTTCGGGCGCGTCAGTTGCTACACAATGCTGGGTGCTATAGCCGGCGCCACGGGTGCAATCGCGCTGGGAGAGCGAGAACTTGTTGGCGTTGCATTTCGCTGGTTAAGTTTGTTGCTGCTCTTGAGTATTGCGCTTTCTGTACTTGGGTGGTGGAGCCCGGCAAAAAGACTGGAGCGCGCTGGTAGTCTTTTGTGGCAAAAGCTCCAGCCAATGGCCAGGCCGTTATTGCAATCGAGCAAAAAGTCACGCGTCTATGCGCTGGGCGTACTTTGGGGTTTTCTTCCCTGTGGCCTGATTTACAGTACACTGGCGTGGTCACTCACCACGGGGAATACAGTCCAGGCGGCCTTGATGATGCTCTGTTTTGGCTTGGGCACCATGCCTGCGCTATTGGGTGTAGGTTACATGGCGGGGGATTTAAAACGCCAGATGCGCCGACCGGCCGTGCGTTATTCGCTGGCATTGTTTTTAGCCTTGCTTGCATTCCTACCTTTTTATATGCATCAAATGCACGCGGGGCATGGCTCCCCTACCAAAATGGAACACCATAGGCACAAATAAAAAGTAAACTGTCCCCGAGACTATATTCCATCGCTAAGGAGAAAGTTTAATGAAAGATGAAACCCTCGCCATCCACCATGGCTACGAAACTGATCCAACCACGCACTCTGTTGCTACACCCATCTACCAAACTGTTGCGTACGAGTTCGACAGCGCGCAACACGGCGCAGACCTATTTAACCTGGCCGTGCCGGGTAACATTTACACGCGCATTATGAACCCGACCAACGATGTGCTGGAGCAGCGCATGGCGGCACTGGAGGGCGGTATTGCCGGTCTTGTTACCAGCGCGGGAAGCGCGGCTATCAATTACGCTGTTCTCACTATTGCCGAGGCTGGCGACAATATTGTCACCACGCCGCAGCTGTATGGCGGCACCTACACACTGTTCGCACATATGCTGCCCAAGCAGGGCATTGACGTACGCTTTGCCAAAGACGACGGCGCCGACAGTATTGCCGAACTTATTGATGACAAAACCAAAGCGGTTTTCTGCGAGAGCATTGGTAACCCGGCGGGCAATATCGTCGACCTGCAAGCGGTAGCGAATGTGGCACATGCCAAAGGTGTGCCGTTAATGGTTGACAATACCGTCGCCACGCCAGTGCTGTGCAAACCCATTGAGTTTGGTGCAGATATTGTTATTCATTCGCTCACCAAGTATGTAGGCGGCCACGGTACATCGTTGGGTGGCGTCATTGTTGATTCGGGTAAGTTCCCCTGGACTAAACATGCCGAGCGCTTCCCGGTGCTAAACCAGCCTGAGCCGGCCTACCATGGTGTGGTGTATACCGAAGCGATGGGCGAGGCTGCATTTATTGGTCGTGCACGCACCGTGCCGCTGCGTAACACAGGCGCGGCACTATCGCCGATGAATGCGTTCCAGTTGATGCAAGGTCTTGAGACCTTGAGTTTGCGCATGGAGCGCCACACCGAAAATGCACTGGCGGTGGCACATTACCTGGGCAATCACAGTAAAGTGGAATGGGTTAGTTATGCCGGGCTGCCAGATTCGCCGTATTACGAATTGGCGCAGAAGTACACGGGTGGCAAACCCTCAGCCATTTTGTCGTTTGGTTTGAAAGGCGGTTTTGATGCTGGCGTGAAATTTTATGACGCGCTGAATTTGTTTAAACGACTGGTAAACATTGGCGATGCCAAGAGCCTGGCTTGCCACCCGGCGTCCACCACGCATAGGCAGATGACTGAAGCGGAGCAAAAGCAGGCGGGTGTGTCGCCCGCGATGATCAGGCTTTCCGTGGGCATTGAGCACATAGACGATATTGTTGCCGATCTAGAGCAAGCGCTGGGCTGAATCAAACCTTTTCCGCAGGCCTGCGCGCAGAATCTAAGCTGGCCAATATTTGTCCAGCATGGTGTCATCGGCGTGAATTGGCGCACAGTGGCGCAATCTATACTTTGAAGGCGAAACCGCCGGATAAGGAAGCCCTTGTGCTCGAAGCGCTGCGCCACGAACTGACCGCGCCCAAAACTACATTGGGCAAGCGCTATGCCGCGTTGCTGATTGTTACTATCGTCGCGTCAATCTTTTATCTGTTCATTGTTGACGAATATCCTGCATCCTTTCCGCTTGGCAGCACTCAACTGCTTGTTGTCGAGTGGATAATACTCGCTGTATTCAGCGTCGATTTTTTCTTGCGTCTTGGCGTTACCCGGTTGTCCGACTGGCGTGCGGTGGCGCTACTCGCCTGCGACGGCCTGGCAATCATTCCATCCTTATGGGTGGTGCTAAACCATTTTGGCTTTATTGACTTGGCTAATTTGGAAATACTGGCACTGCTGCGCTTATTTCGCCTGATGCGCGTGGTTAAGTTGCTTCGCATGAGCAACGTTCTAACCGATGTTTTTGGTGCGTCAGTTTTGACGCTGGTATTTGGCACGATGGCCGTACACCTGGGGCTGCGGGTATTGGTGCAGGAAGTTAGCTCGCTTAGCGGTTTCGATGTACTTTCGCTATTCGATAAAGATACGCTGATGATTGCGGTAACCGCAGTTGGTTCTATTTTCGGTATTGGGCTCGCCATTACTTTCGGAATTGTTAAGCGCAAGCAAATAGAAATATCCGAGCTGCATCGCACCGCGCTCGATTCCCTGCAAAGTTTTGAGCGCGACATAAATCAGCACGGCGTTGGCTCGGACCAGGGCGATAGTATTGATTTTGACGGCTGGCGGCGCTCGCTCCAAGCATTTTTGTTTGAGGCTTACCCCTACGAGCCAATGAAGCGGAAGACCAATGAGCTACTTGCCAGCATTCGCGCTGCCACGAAAAACCGACCAAGCCTGGATGTGCCATTCCACAATGGATTGGTGCAAAATATGTCAGCGTTTTTATCCAAAACCCAAATCGAGTTTCACCCGGCCTTTTACCTTTGGCTAAACCGTATTGCGCATATATATTTCCTACTTATGATGATTGCCGCGCCTGGCCTTACTGGTGTGGTTGCGCAGTTGCTGGTGATTTATGTATTCAAGGGGCTTGTGGTTGTCATCGACGACATGGACCACGCGGTTGACCTTGAAGTTACGCTTTTTAACTCTAAAATCCTGCGCGTGTAGACTGCTTAAAAAATATTTAGCATTGCGCTTTGTTCACTCTAGGGCGGCGCTTGCAACTCTTCACCAAACCCCTATCATGGCATTGCGCCAGCAATTAGTGCTGCGCGTAACCTGCGCAATTGCGCAGCGTTTAATTGATCAAGAGGTGAGAGCACAATGAAAAAGCTTTTGGCAGGAGCGTTACTAATTTCTTCACCCATGCTAACCATGGCGGCTGGCGGTCATGGCCCGGCGGGCTGCGGTCTTGGCACAGAGGTGGTTTTCCAGGATGCCAATGAGTGGCATGAGCATGTATTGGCGGCCACTACAAACGGGACTTCAGGTAACCAGACTTTTGGTATGACTTCGGGCACCTTGGGTTGTGAAAGTGCCGGCGGCCCACTGGCCAAAGGTACCCAGGAATTTATTGATGGCAATATAGATCGTCTTGCTGCAGAGATTGCGGTAGGCCACGGTGAGTCGCTGGACGCGCTGCAGCAGGTAATAGGCGTTCGTGCAGAGCAGCGCGCGCATTTTACTGCGCTGTTACGCGACAACTTCGGCTCGCTGTTTACTTCGCACGAAGTAAACTCGGGCCAGTTGCATAATGCCATCGTGAAACTGATGCGAAGCGATAGCGCAATGTCTGCTTATGTAAGCTAGTAGCTCAATGAAAAAAAGGGGCGCTTGGCGGCGCCTTTTTTTTATCCTGCACAAGCCTTCCTTGCAAGTTTTCCAATTTTGGCTGAATAATGTTGTTGAATCGAGCCGCGCTTATATTACTGCTTATATTTTCAGCCCGGTCGTGGCCGCTTCTGGCCGAAGCACCTGTTGCCATCGAAAACCAGAATGCCGCTGCGGGCCTTAACGATACGCTGCAACCAGACTTTGAAGCACTGGCGGCCAATCGCCAATGGCTGCACCTGTTGCATTACCACGACACCGGGTTACCCGATCGACCTCAAAGCCAGGTTGATACCACTGCATTTTTTCTTTCGCCAGTTGGCAAGCGTAACCCCATAGCTGAATTGCAAGCCACTTACTATGGCTTGCTGGCAGATAAGTCACGTAGCGATGGCTCCGTATACTGTCGTTACCCCGCCAGGGTTAAATGGTTATCACAACACCTGCCCGTAATTGCAGCGCTAGATGGTCGCTGTAATGCACAGGCTGGTTGGCTAGCGCAAATTGATGCTGAAAAGCTCACCGTGGTATTCCCCGCTGCATACCTCAATAGCCCATCTTCCATGTATGGGCATACCCTAATACGCGTTAACAAGACGCAGTGCGGTAACCCCTTGCTAGATTACGTGGTCAACTTCGCGGCGAATACGCCGCCTGCTGACAATGAAATTGTTTTTGCGTGGAAGGGTTTAACTGGTGGCTATCCCGGTGTGGTGTCGATCCTGCCTTACTACGAGAAAATTAACGACTATAGCTTTCTGGAATCGCGTGATATTTGGGAGTATGAGCTCAAGCTGGAAGACGAGGAAGTTAAACAGTTTCTTCGCCACATATGGGAGCTGCGGGGCAGTGAGTTCGGCTATTACTTTCTAACAGAAAATTGTTCGTACCAACTGCTTGCACTACTCGATGCTGCCAGCGATCGGCTGAATCTCACCGAGCAGTTTCGAGTTCGTGCGATCCCGTCAGACACCGTTCGCGCCTTGTTCAACGCGGGTATTGTGGCGCAGACACGTTATCGTCCTTCGGTGCTTACCCAGATGCGTTCAAAATATGCGGTACTGTCATCCGGGCAGGCTCGAGTGGCGGCCAGGATTGTAAAGCCTGGCGAAGTTGCCAACCAGTTGCTGGCCGATGCGCTGCCTGAAATGCCTGAAAAGCAAGCGGCGCAAGTGCTGGAAGTGGCCTACGACTTCGGCCGTTTCAGTGCGATGAAGGGCAAGAAAAATGATCCCTTGGCCAGCGCACATTCCATACGCCTGCTAACGGCTCGAAGTGCGCTAATGCCCGGCAGATTGTTCCCTGAGCCACCCATACCCGCCTGGCGAGACGACCAGGGCCACCCAACCCGGCGGCTATCGGTGGGCGTTGGTAACGATGGCCAGCGCGATTTTCAATCGCTGGCGCTGCGCATGGCATTTCATGATGCGCTTGACCCGCCGCAGGGCTATTTGCCTTTTGCCAGCCTGGAGATGTTATCGCTGGAACTACGCAACCTGCATGAACATTCGCTGCGCAGTAGCGAATTACAGCTGCACGAGATTAAGTTGATTAACATAAGCTCGCTGTCACCTGGCAATACGATGTTGCAGCCAACCTCATGGCGTGTAGGCACTGGTGCGCGAAGGCACTACACCGGTGGCTCGCTGGCACCGTTTTTAGACTTGGGCTTTGGCCGTGCGAAGCTAGCGCTGTCAAACCAGCGCTTGCTGGCCTACGGATTTGTCGACGCGGCTTTGGATGTAGGTAAGTCGCTGCGCGATGGATACCAGCTGGCATTGGGTCCCGCGCTTGGGCTGCTGCATCAAACCGGGCAGTGGTCGTCCAGGCTTGAGGCCCGTTATCGCGCCAGCGACCGGGGCAGTTCGCGAGATGAGCAGGCGCTGGAATTTTCGCTTGCATTGCATATTTTAGGCGATCACACTCCTGGCCAGCAGTTACGTTATCGAGCGCAGTATCGCAAGGATATTACGCAGGACGATATAAGCCACGAGCTTGGGTGGCAGTGGTATTTCTAGTTGCCTTGCGCGTTAAAATCAGCGCATTATCAAGTATTAATGCGCATAGATTTTCATACTAAAATGAACAATGTGTCCAAAGCCAACGGGAGTTTGCCGCAATGAATATCCCCAATCTTTATAAAGTAGGCGATGACCTGTACTCCAGCGGTCAGCCGCCACGTGAAGATTTTGCTGCGCTGGCGGAGCAAGGCCTCAAGCACATTGTTAATTTGCGGCCGCCTTTCGAAATGGAATTCGATGAGGAAGCTTTGGTCGCGTCGTTGGGCATGACTTACCACAATATCCCGGTAGATGGCGCAGGCATAAATTTTGAAAATGCCGCATTGCTGGCGAACAAGCTGCAAGATATTGGCGACCAGCCCACGCTGGTGCACTGTGCCAGTGGCAACCGCAATGGTGCGCTCGCTGCGCTTATCGCTGCGCAAGAGCAGGAAATGGATGCTGAAAGTGCAATCGCCGAAGGCCGTCGCTGGGGCCTAACCCGCTACGAGCCACTGGTGCGCCAGCTACTGGGCAGCGATTAAGCAAGCCTGGTCCTGCAGTCTCTTGCCGCTACTGTTGCGGGCTGTTTTGTGAACTGTGCCCGCGGTTCTCGTGTAAACCTTCACGCCGCTTACTAAGCTAAAAACTGGAATTGTAAAAACACCGGGGCTCCACCCCGGTGCACACGCGCACGCGTGGAGTTGAATGAAACCGTGAAGGGTTATTCTTTGAACAAGGTATTACTGAAAATTACGCTGATCATCGCGTTGGTGCAAACGGCAATCATGTTGCTGCTTGCGTTTATACCTTTCGATCTAAGCAGGCTCACGGAGGCCGTGATCGATGTTTTGCTGCTGGTGTTAATTTCGGCCCCCTGCCTGTATTTCATGGTAATAAAGCCGTTCGTCTATGCCGAACGCGAAGCCGTGGCCCGGCTTTCCCGCATGGCCTATCGCGACCCGCTTACCGATTTGCCAAACCGTCGCTACCTCAACCTTGGTCTTGAAAAATACCTCGCGGAAAATGCGCGGCATAGAATCAATGGCGCGCTTATCCTGCTTGACCTGAATGGCTTCAAAGCCATAAACGACAAGTACGGTCATCCGGTGGGAGACAAAGTATTGTGTGAAGTAGCGGAGCGCCTTAAAAAAGGCACCCGCACCGAAGATTTGGTGGTGCGGCTTGGCGGCGATGAGTTTACCGTTCTGGTTAACCATTTAAATGCCGACGTAGAAGTAGCGCGAGCAGAAATACGTGCCATCGCTGAGCAGTTGCGCGCAAGGATTTGCCGGCCGGTGGAGGACAAGGGCAGGCAGATCGCAGTAGATTGCAGTGTTGGCATTACGCTGATTAACGCGCAGTCTGAAATCGATGAAATGATTCGCGATGCCGATCTCGCCATGTACCAGGCGAAAAAAGCTGCGGATGGAAGTGTGGCTATTATTGATCACGCGGCCTGATGTAACGCCGTGATGTAAGATTTCATAGCAAGGCGCGCGCCTTGCAATTTTCGCCATTAACATGCAAAGTCATTCACTGTTTGGTTCTTTCATCCAGTACGTGATTTCGTTATATGTTGGGTCTTTCGCTTACCGGCGGCGGCGCGCGCGGCGCCTACCAGGCGGGTGCTGTAAAGGGCATCGCCGAAATTCTAGCCGATTCCGGCGCGGGTAATAATCCGTTCTCTTACTACGCAGGCATTAGTGCCGGTGCGATCAACGCCAGCTTTTGTGCAGCAAGCACGCAACACTTTGCCACTACTGCCGGCCAGCTACATGACCTGTGGTTCAACATAGAACCTGGCCAGGTGTATCGCACCGATGCGGCATCATTGGGTCGTATCGGCTTTGGCTGGCTGCGTGACGTATCGTTGGGCTCATGGGTTAAGAAAAAGCTGGCTAAGGAGCTCCTCGATGCCTCGCCATTGCGTGAGCTGCTCGCTAGCAACATTGATTTCAGCAACATTCAAGGTCGCATTGAGAGCTGTGAACTGCGTGGCTTTACCTGCTCTGCACTGGGTTATGGCGATCAAAAAGTTGTTAGCTTTGTACAGGGCGATGGCAGCTATAGTCATTGGCAGCGGCCCAGGCGTTACTCTGCAGAAGTTGATATTAATGTTGAGCACGTGCTGGCTTCTTGCGCGATACCGTTGCTGTTTGGCCCGGTAAAAATCGGCGACGCTTACTACGGCGATGGAACCCTGCGCAACACCGCCCCAGTTAGCCCGATACTGCACCTTGGCTGCAATAACGTTATCTTTATTGGCGTAAGGTATATGGGCCCGGAACAGCAGCACCCGCCTACACACCCGCCCACCGTTGCAAAGGTGCTTGGCACTATTATGAATGGCCTGTTTTTCGATACCCTCGATGTCGATATCGCAAGGCTCGAGCAGATCAACCGCCTGGTTGATAACCACGACGCGCGCGCCACCGAGCGACGGGTCAATCACTTGTTTATTAGGCCCTCACAGGACATTACCGAGCTGGCACACGATGTTGCCAGCGATAGTTTGCCAACCTTGGTTCGTCATTTGCTGGGTGGGCTTGGCGACAGCGACGATACCTCGGAACTGGCAAGTTATCTGCTGTTTGAATCGGCTTACACGCAGAAATTGCTTGCGCTGGGTTACCAGGATGCGATGGCTAAAAAGCAGGAGGTAGAGGCCATTTACCGCAGTTCACAAACCTAGTTTGAAGCATTTCTGGATGGCCGTTTTTTCGCCTGTCCAGCCCTTGAAAATCCTTTCCCAGACCCCATATCCCTAACAGGCGGCACAAAAACGTGCTATCTCGCCAGTGACAAAATGTTTGAGGTAAATGTTATGAACCTGATTCCCAGAGAGAGTATTTTTGATTTGAACCGAGTTTTCGACGATTTTTTTTCGCCCGCAGCAGCCCAGCGTGGAAGTAGAGAGTTTTTCTCGCCCGCGGTCGACGTACATGAAAATGAGCAGGGCTATACCGTGAAGCTGGACTTGCCAGGCGTTAAAAAGGAAGACGTGAATGTGCAATTGCAAGACGGCTTGCTTACTATTGAAGCATCGCATGATGCCGAAAGCTCGGAAGAGAAGGATGGCAAGGTGATCCGTAAAGAGCGCCGTACCGGGCGATTTTCCAGAAGCTTCTCGGTAGGCAAAGAGATTAGCCAAAGCGATGTTAACGCCGGTTTTGAAAACGGCGTATTGAGTATAACGCTGCCGAGAGTTAGCGAAACAACGCCGGAAACCAGGCGAGTTGAAATTAAATAATTGATAAGCCCGGCGTACGTAACCGGGTGTTACAATAAGCACTTGCGCAGATTCAATCTTGTATCTGCGTGGGTGCTTGTTTGAATTTTAAAAGTAGCTACTGTGAATGAGTGCTGTGAATGAGTGCTGTGAATGAGCGCCATTAATGACCAGCGTGGATGACAAACAAAGCTGCCATCATACAGCTGCCGCCCGGCAGGGCTGCAGCCAGCATCAATCGTCCAATGATTCCTCTTGCCATAATACGCAAAAGCGCGATTATCTGTTGTTGGGTTCTGCTTCCGCGGTTGTTGCGCTGTATTTAAACTCCGCGTTCGCCGAGCAAAGCACGCACATTTTTGCTTGGTACCATACGCTTAGCTATACGGTTTTTGATCTCGTCAATACCATGTGGTGGGGCGTGGCCCTGGGTATTTTAATGCTGGCCGCGCTTACACGCATACCCAGGGAATTTGTTATGTCCGCGCTCGGCACCGGGCAGGGCCTGCGCAGTATTGTGCGGGCTACCGGAGCGGGTGTTCTACTGGATCTTTGTAATCACGGGATCCTGATGGTGGCTGCCAAACTATATGAGCGTGGTGCAAGCCTTGGCCAGGTAATGGCCTTTTTGGTGGCAAGCCCCTGGAACTCGTTTTCACTCACGTTGGTATTAATTGCATTGATTGGTTTGCCCTGGACGCTAGCTTTTATCGCGCTGTCCATGTCTATTGCCATTGTTGTAGGTCTGCTGTTTGATTGGCTATGCGACCACGGCTATTTACCCAAAAATAATGTAACGGCGCCAGTACCAGAAAAATTCAATTTTTGGCAGGAAGCGCGAAAGCAATTATCCAGCACCACGTTTAACAGCAGTTTTTTTCTTAACATGGCGATCGACGGCCTGCGTGAGTCGCGCATGGTCATGCGCTGGATACTCTTTGGTATTGTGCTGGCGGGCCTGGTGCGTGCGTTTGTTTCGCCCGAGCATTTTGGAACCTATTTTGGCCCCACGCTGGCAGGCCTTGGCCTCACCGTGTTGGTTGCAACTATTATGGAGGTTTGCTCCGAGGGTTCTACACCAATAGCGGCCGATCTGTTAACGCGCGCGAAAGCACCGGGCAACAGCTTTGCTTTTTTGATGGCGGGCGTTGCCACTGACTACACCGAAATCATGGTGCTGAAAGATACCACGCGCTCACTAAAAATTGCGCTATTCTTGCCGCTGCTTACCTTGCCACAAGTGCTGGTTGTTGCCTGGTTAATGAATATCGCCGCGTAGAGCCTTGCCCTTTACTGGCAGAAGATTACGCTGCCCAACGTTGCACCAACTCAAATACAATTAATGCCGCACTGGATAATAGTCCAAACAGCGGCACCCAAATGGGAACGCTCCAGCCTTCTGTTGCCCTGCCTTCGCGTAATCTAAGTGCAAGTAGCGCCGCGTTAACCATTGAAAACACAATCAGCACGATATAACTGGTAGCAATTGCCAGTGTCTGGACAGGCAGCCACAGTGCCAGCGCCAGAATAATTGCAACCACAAGCAAGGTGGCGTTAACAGGTGTTCGTGTTTTGGCGTTTACCCGAGACAGCGCGTCAGGTAACCAGCCTTTACATGCCATGCCATATAAAAGTCGTGACGCCATAACCATTTGAATAAGCGCGCCATTGACGATTGCCAGCATGCTGATCGCGCTGATATAGCGGGCGTCGTAGTTCGCGAGCTGCGCCAGCACGTCGGTGAGTGGCGCCGTACTAGTTGATAGTTGCGCCAACGGTAGTGCAAGCACCGCAACAATAGATACCAGGGCGTACATCACGGTTGCAATTATCAGTGCCAGCAAAATCGCCAGCGGTAAATTCCGCGCAGGATTTTTTACTTCTTCAGCTACATTGACCATGTCCTCAAAACCAATGAAGGCGAAAAAGGCGATAAATGCACCCAGGCCAATACCCGTCCAGACCGACAAATTCGCGGGTGGCAGTAGCTCGGGCATGCGCATCGGTACGCTGGCAAGCAAGTCTCGGCCTGCCCATATCACCACGGCGAGCCCTATTATCTCGGCCACGGTAAGTAAAGCCGCCGCGCCCACCGATTGTCGAACACCCCAAACCGTAAGCCCGCCGAGTAGTAAAACAATGCCGCTAATTACTAGCGCCGCGTCCAAGCTTAAGAAAACGCTGAAATAGCCGTGAAAGCCACGCGAAACCGTCGCCGCAGAAACCATGCCGGCCAACGCGATCAGCAGCCCGACAATTCTGGATATCCAGGTCTGTCCAAACCCTTGCTGGATATAGACCGCCTCGCCCGCTGAGTGAGGGTAGCGAGAGGAAAGCTCTGCATAGGTAAATGCGCTGAAGCCAGCCACCAGCGACGCGCAAAGAAATGCCACGGGTGCATAAATTGCCGATTCAGCCGCAACCTTGCCAATAAGAACGTAGATGCCAGCACCAAGAATATTGCCCAAGCCGAAGAACAGCAGCATCGGCATGCTAATCGCACGTTTAAGTCGGGTCATCTGGTTGCTCTGGTGGCGGATAGGCGCGACTGTTCCTGGTACAGAAAATACTCGGGGCTTGGTCCAAACCATGTAGAATGTCGCGCTTTGAATTATACGCGCTTTGCGCACGGATTCAGCCAGAAACATTGTTGTGACAAATAGTAAATTCATTAACCAGGTACGGCAGCGTAGAACTTTCGCGATCATCTCGCACCCGGATGCGGGTAAGACCACGATTACCGAAAAGTTGTTACTGTTGGGCCAGCTCATCCAGGTTGCCGGTTCGGTAAAAGGTAAGAAGGCCGATCGGCATGCAACTTCCGACTGGATGAGTATGGAGCAGGAACGTGGAATATCCGTGACCTCTTCGGTGATGCAGTTCCCGTATCGCGATCGTATCGTCAATTTGCTGGATACGCCGGGGCACGAGGATTTCTCGGAAGATACCTACCGCACGCTAACCGCGGTCGATTCCGCGTTGATGGTGGTTGACGGTGCCAAAGGTGTTGAAGCCAGAACGATCAAGTTAATGGATGTTTGCCGCTTGCGCGATACGCCCATAGTTAGCTTCGTGAACAAAATGGACCGGGATATTCGCGATGCCGTGGACCTGCTCGATGAAATTGAGGAGGTGCTAAAAATCCAGGCGGCGCCGATTAACTGGCCGATAGGCATGGGCAAGGAATTTCGCGGTGTTTATAACCTCTACACCGATACCATTCACGTTTTTGAAAGCGGGCACAACTTCACCATTCACGAAGACGTTCGCATTGATGGTCTTGCCAGCAATGAAGCACGCGAGTTGCTGGGCGTTTACTACGATGACTATGTTGAAGAAATTGAACTGGTACGCGGTGCCAGCCATACGTTTGATTTAGAGCTCTATCGCGAAGGCAAGCTCACACCGGTGTTTTTTGGTACAGCACTGGCTAATTTTGGCGTGCGCGAAATGCTCGATGGTTTCGTGGAGTGGGCGCCATCGCCTGTGCCACGTGCTACTGACGTGCGTGAAGTAGATCCGTTGGAAGAAAAGTTCTCCGGGTTTGTTTTCAAAATACAGGCCAACATGGATCCAAAGCATCGCGACCGCATTGCCTTTATGCGCATTTGCTCTGGAACATACAGCAAAGGTATGCGCATGAAGCATGTGCGCATTGGCAAAGATATAAAAGTTGCCGACGCTGTGAATTTCAAAGCGGGAGATCGCGCATCTGTTGATACCGCTATCTCCGGCGATATCATTGGCCTGCATAATCACGGCACCATACAAATTGGCGATACCTTCACCGAGGGTGAGGCGCTTAAATACACGGGTATACCGCACTTTGCGCCAGAGCTGTTCAAGCGTATCCGGCTTCGAGACCCGCTCAAAACCAAGCAATTGCAAAAAGGTTTACAGCAGTTGGCAGAAGAGGGCTCAACGCAGGTTTTTATGCCACTGAATAATAACGACCTTGTGGTTGGTGCAGTTGGTTCGCTGCAGTTCGACGTGGTTGCCTACCGTTTGAAGGATGAATATAAAGTAGAGGCGGTGTATGAGCCGGTAAACGTCTACACCGCGCATTGGGTTGAGTGCGACGATGAAAAAATGCTGGCTGAATTCAGGCGCAAGCAGTCCGAGAACCTGGCGCTGGATGGCGGCGGGCACTTGAGTTACCTGGCGCCCACCCGGGTAAACCTGAGCCTAACGCAGGAGCGCTGGCCGGATATCGCATTTCGCGATACGCGCGAACACTAGCCAAGCGCTTTGCAAAGGCTTGGTAGTTAGTCTTCTCCGCCGGCAAACTGTGCCAGCGCGCCGCGGTGCTTGGCCAGTAAATCATTAACTAGTGCTTTGTCGCCGCTGGATTTGGCGTGCTTGAGTGCGTTCAAGTTGTATATATTGATGCTGTCGGACTTGCCGCGCACCCTTATCGTTTTCGCCTTGTCCACTTCCACTACGCAGTGCGGGGTTAGGTGCTTGACAAACTCTTGCTGGATTACAATTTGGTCACGCTCTGCTTCATTGCACAAGCGCGAGGCCAGGTTAACCGAGTCGCCAATAACCGTGTATTCCAGTCGATCGTTGCTGCCGAGCAAGCCGGCCAGCATCTTCCCGCTGTTAATACCTATGCGCAGGTAAATTGGTTCAAGCCCTTGCGTTTCACGCAGCACGTTTACTGAAGCGGTGAGTTTTTGCATTAGTACTGCACAAGCGGCGGCGTGGTAACGATGCAATTTGTCTTCATTGGTGGCGCCGAACACCAGCATGATGCAGTCACCTAAAAATTTATCTACGGTGCCGAAGTAAAGTTTGGCGCAGGCCGAGTAGTAGCTGAAGTACTCGTTAAGCATTTCGCTCACTTGCTCCGGGCTCATTTGCTCTGACATACTGGTAAAACCAACGATGTCTGCGAATAGTACGGTTGCCTCAACGTTCTCGCCACGCAGGTCTACGGTATCGATCTCTTTTAATATTTTGGACGCAACATCGGGCGCCAGGAACTTTTGCAACGCGCGTTCGATTTGGGATTTCTCGCTTAAGCCGCGCGTCATATCGTTAATGGCAGAAATGAGTTGGCCCAGCTCATCGTCGCGACGCTCAAGTATCAGGGTTCGATCGCCATGCTGGATACGTTTGGCAGCATCCACAATGCTTGTCATTGGCGACACCACGCGGCGGCTACCCCAAACGACTACGCCAACCAGGAACAAAGTCATAATTGACGTGGCGAAAATAATGGCGATACGCATTTGCTCGAACTGCGCATTCATTGCATTTCGATCAATTACTATCATGGCATGCCCACCGACAACATCACGAAATGTTGCCGGCGCGCTGTAAAGCACCGCATCGCGATATTGATCCAGCTTTATGCTGGCATTGTTGCGACCCATCTCGGGGTAAAAGTGAGCCGGTGACAGTAACTGCTTGTTTTCACCTATTTCAATGTTTTCAAGCAGTGGGAAGTGGCCCGCGTTCGCCAGTGTTTGCCCACGGTGGTCAACTGCCGCCACGCCGATTACATTCTTGGTTAACGGCACCTGGCTGATCAACACTTTTATTTCCAGCAGTGCATCGGCAAACATCGGTTCGGTTAGTGTTGCCGCAAGTTGCGCGGTAATCACGTTGGCGAACTCATCGAGTTGTTGCTGTTGAAAGTCGCGCTGTGAGTTGAGCGACATTAGCCCGAGTGCGACAATGCAGGCAAAAAAAGGTAGGCCAAACGATATGCTGATGTTCAGCCACATGGGCGCATGGCGGCCAAAGCGCCGCCGTTTGGCATCCTTTCCGGGTACCGTTGCATCCTGCGCGGCACCATAGTGCGCGTCGTTTGCAAATGCCGGTGACAGTGCGCCAGCCGCGGAATTTGCCTGTGCTGCGCTGTGTTTGATTGATTCTTGATGCATCGATTTATGGTTGCGACAGGGCGACTTGAATCTTGCTACGCGATATTACGCTGCAAAATGACTAATAAATGAACAGTGGCGGTCGTGTTTTGTGAACTGTGCCGCAAATTATGCCCGTTTCTTTAACCTTAGCCGAAGTAGGCTTGTGCGCGAGCGTGCGGGCAAAAGAAATCGTTAAATCGTCTGCTGCGGGGGCTGCGTGTATTGAAGTTTTACATTCATTCAGGCGGTGTTTACCTGCCGGTGGCATACCTTGCAGGATAGAATGCGCCTCGTTCGGGCCAAGCGCTCAACGAACATACTTTGCAAAAACCTACTATGAACTGCGGCTGAAAGGCCGGATTGGAAATTCAACATTGGAGAACAACATGAAATTATTGCTGAACTGCTCTGCTATCGCTTGTCTGGCTACGGTGCTCGTGGCCTGTGGTGGTGGTGAAGATTCCACCGACGTAGAAAACAAATTGAGCGGTGCGTTAGACAAGGTTAGTAGCGCGGTCAAAGAAGCCGGTGACGCGGCTGGCGAAGCGGCGAACAAGGCAGTCGACTCGGTTGGCGATGCAGTAAGTAACTCTGCAGGCTCGCTTGATGGCGCAGTTAACAACATGGTCGATAGCGCAAAAGGCACAGTGAGCAATGTGGTCGACGGTGCCACCGATGCCGCGAACAATGTAGCCAACAAAGCCAATGAGATGGCTGGTAAGGCGACCGATGCGACTAAAAATGCTTATCAGTCGGCCAAGGGTACTGTGCAAGATGCGGCTGGTACAACCACAAACGCGTTGTCTGATATGGCCAACAGTGCTGCCGACAAAGCTGAACAGGCCAAACTCGAAGCGCAGCGCGCAGCTTCAGAATAATTTTTTCGCCAGGTTATTTTTACCTGGCTTCTTGCTTCTTGCTTCTGGCGCCTGGCTGCACTCACTTGCCGAGCGCCAGTCGCGTTGCCAGCGTCAGGACGAGCAGCTGATTTCCAGTTGCTTGCTCCAGGCCGGTGCAACCATCGCAAACCGCTCGCAGCCTTGCTTTTCCTGGTAGGGGTTCGAAACTAATTCAAGCAATTGCTCAAGCGGGGCATAGATGCCGTTATCGGCCTGCTCGATCGCCTCTTGCGCCAAATGATTGCGTACGATGTAGATAGGGTTGCTGCGTTGCATAAGTGCGACGCTTGCCATTTTGCCTTGTTCGCTTGCGCTTACCCGTGTGCGGTATTTGCTTAGCCATGTATTGAATAAAACTGCTGAACCAGAAAATTGCGCGCGCAGGTGTTCATCCTCGCCAGTTTCCAGCGCATCACCAAGACGACGAAAGCCCAGATTGTAGTCTGCGCCGTTCGTTTTCAACAATTCCAGCCACTCGAAGATCAGCTCACTATCGCCCGTTTGTTGTTCGAGCAAGCCAAGCTTGGCGCTCATCAGCGCTTCGTATTTTTCAATCAATGTCGGTTCGTAGCGAGCCAGTGCAGTTTCTTGTCCTTCTTGGTCAAGCAGCGAAGACAGGCTATGGGCGAGTGCGTTCACGTTCCAAAAGCCTATTTGTGGCTGGGCATTAAACGCGTAACGGCCGTGGTAATCGGTATGATTGCAAATATACGCAGGGTCGTATTCATCCAGGAACCCATACGGGCCAAAATCAAAAGTATCGCCAATAATCGACATGTTATCGGTATTCATCACGCCGTGCGCAAAGCCGACCGCTTGCCAGTGTGCAATTAGAATGGCGGTTCTTTCCACCACCAATTGCAGCATTGCCTGGTAACGCTCCGCGCCTTGCAGCGCGGTGATCGCTGGAAAATAATTGGCAATACAATAATCGGCAAGCGCTTGCACACGCTCGTGCTGGCCTGAATAGTGAAAATATTCGAAGCTGCCAAAACGCACGTGGCTCTGTGCAACCCGCACCAGCATTGCCGCTGGCTCTTGTGTTTCCCTCCACACGGTATCGCTGCCACTGGTAATACAGAGCGCGCGCGTTGTGGGTACGCCCAAGGCATGCAGCACCTCGCTGCCAATATATTCACGTATACATGAGCGCAGCACCGCGCGACCGTCACCGAAGCGGGAGTAAGGCGTTTGACCCGCGCCCTTTAAATGCAATTCGTATGGCTGTCCCTGGATAGGCAAATCGCCCAGCAACAAACCGCGACCATCGCCAAGCTGCGCAACGAACTGCCCGAACTGGTGACCCGCGTAAACCATTGCCAGTGGTTGGCTGCCGCTAGGTGGCGCAGCGCCACTAAACGCGCCAAGCCAGCGATCGTTTACATCTACCTGCCAGTCGATACCCAGTTCAGAGGCGAGCTGGTGATTGCGAATAACCCAATGCGGGTGCTTGAGCGCTGAGCTATTTACGCGCGAATAAAAAGCATCGGGCAGGCTTGCGAAATTATTCTTGAAACGAGGCATGCTGCTAGTGTAACAGCGCGGCACTGTGGCTTGCAGGGGGCGGAGCGGTGTGAAACGAGTTGCCGCGTTAGCTTTGCAGCCGAAAGCGGATCGGCATGGAGATTCTAAAGGTTTCACCCTCCAGCTTTGCCGGCACCGGCGGGTAGGGCTTGGCGCGCTTTACGGCAATCGAAGCGGCTTTGTTCAGGGAATTAAAACGGGCGCGCGTATCGTAATCGATTGCCCGGATTTTTCCTTTGCGATCGATGGTTACCATCAGCACAACTTCGCCTTCGTGGTTTTTCGAAATCGCCGAGTCGGGGTACACCACGTGCTGGTAGGTTTTTTTCAGCAGATTGGAGCGGTAAATCTTCAACAGCGCCGACTGCTGTGCCGCAGCGAAGTCCTTCGATGAATTGGCAGGGCTTGCTGAGGGGCCTTTTTTAGCGGGCAGCAGGGAGATAGTAATATCGTCACCGCTTGTGCTTCGGGTCACGGAGTGAGTGTGATCAGCGTTGGCGCTGTCGGCAATGCCAGGCCCATGGTCTGCGCTGGCGGGAGCATGCGCGCACGCAAGCAGTAGCGCAAGTGTATGCGCGGGCAGCTTGAATACGTGCGTTACCGAAACGCAGCTTTTAAGAAATTGGTTCAATATTTCAAAGCCTTACAGCATATGTCGAGGCAAAAAAGCGTTCTGCTTCGCCGCCAGGGTGCCCCGGCAAGAGGTCTTCATTCGTCTATAAGCTGAGTATAGATAGGATTTTGGCTTTTACTGGCACCGTTCCAAACGGATGTGCCGGCCTGCGAAGCGTGTTTTGAAAGCCGCATCGCCATGCTAGCGCTTGCTCAAACGCCCGCTTTGCCAGCGCCGCTCCCAGGCCAGCATGACCTTTTCCGAGTACACGGTACGGCCGTAGCTGCCGTTGTAGCGAGCCAGGGCTTCGCTGAGGTCGCCGCGCGACTTTTTGATGTAGTACTGCAAGATTTTGCAGCCGTAGCGGACATTGACGTCGATATCCATCAGGTTGTCTTCAGGCCGCCCGATCTCACGCTTCCAGAATGGCATCACCTGCATCAGGCCCTGTGCACCTACCCGCGACACCGCGAAGCGATTGAAAGCGCTTTCTATCGCGATAACCGCGAGTACCAGGTCGGGCGGCAGGTCACTGGCGTGGGCTTCGCGGTAGACGGCTTGCAAAATGGCCAGCGCCTCGTCGTGCGAAGGTTTGTAAACGCGCATGCGATTGAGCATGCTCTCCAGCCAGACTTCTGCGTCGTATTTGTCGAAAGCCGCATCCTGCTTGGCTGCCAGGCTTTGTTGCAAAAAGCCCTTCAGGTCTACGTCGTTGATCTGTGCGTTGCGTCCGAGCGGCGCAAGCGCATTGGCGGCCAGGGCTGGCACCGTGCCAAGGCTGCTGCCCAAGCACAAGGCAACACATATGCCAGTCAGCAGTCCAATCCGCAAGCGATCCCACAAGCCACGCATCAGCGACGGCCGGGCAAGTCGGCGCGGCGGCGAAGGGCATATTGGCTGTCGGTGTGGATGCATGCAGTGGCTCGGGCCAGTTTTGCGGGCTGGTGTAGGGCTAGATAGCTTTTATTTTAGTCGCAATCGACCTGGCCTGATTCCAATCACGACTAATTTCCGGATTTATTTACCAGGCTTAACAAGGTGGCGCTGAACCCTTGCAGCGCGATATCCTGCGATTCGCTGGCATTCCGTGCGCGGTATTCCAGCACGCCGCGCTGCAGGCTTTTTTCTCCCAGCACGACGCGGTGCGGGATGCCGATCAATTCCATATCGGCAAACTTGACGCCGGGCCTTTCGTTGCGATCGTCCAGCAACACTTCAACACCCGCCGCTTGCAACCCGGCGTACAAATTTTCGCAGGTTTCGCGCACCAACCCGGATTTGTGCATATTGATGGGCACCAGTACGACGCTGAACGGTGCAATCGCGTCGGGCCAGACAATGCCGTTGTCATCGTGGTTCTGCTCTATGGCTGCAGCCATGACCCGCGACACGCCAATCCCGTAGCAGCCCATGGTGGTGTGCTGGCTTTTGCCTTGCTCGTTGAGCACAGTTGCCTGCATCGCCTTGCTGTACTTGTCACCCAGCTGGAAGATATGCCCCACCTCAATACCACGCTTGATTAGCAGCTCACCGTTGCCATCGGGGCTTGGGTCGCCGGCGACCACGCTGCGTAGGTCGGCGATCTCGATAGCTTTGCCAGCGTCGCGCTCCCAGTTTGCACCGCGCCAATGGAAGCCATCTTCATTGGCACCACAAATAAAATGTGCAAGCTGGGCGGCGCTTCGATCGACCAGCAGTGGAATATCTATTTGCAACGGCCCGATTGAACCGGGCTTGCAGCCTAGTGCCTGCTTGATTTCTTCATCGCTGGCCATGCGCAGCGGTTTGGCAACATGGGCCTGGTTGGCGGCTTTAATTGCATTTAGCTGATGGTCGCCACGCAGCGCCAGCGCAACCAGCGGGGCATTGCAGTTTTCCTCGTCGGCTGCAACCAAAAGCGTTTTAATGGTTGCATTGGCGTCCACGCTAAACTGTGCGGCAACTTCCTCTATGCTTTTGGCATTCGGCGTGGCAACTTTTTCAAGCATTGTTGCGCTATCGCCCGCGCATTTTAGGGGCAGCGCCTCTGCCATCTCGACGTTGGCTGCGTACGAACTGCTGTCGCTGAACGCAATTTCATCTTCTCCGGAATCTGCCAATACGTGGAACTCGTGGCTGGCGTTGCCGCCGATGGCGCCGGTATCGGCCAGCACCGCGCGAAACTCCAAACCGATGCGAGTAAAAATCCTTGAGTACGCAGCGTGCATCTTTTCATAGGTTTGCTGCAGGCAAGCTTCGCTGGTGTGAAACGAGTATGCGTCTTTCATTATGAATTCGCGTGCGCGCATCACGCCAAAGCGCGGCCGTATTTCATCGCGAAACTTGGTTTGTATCTGGTACAGGTTTAGCGGCAACTGCTTGTAGCTTTGCACTTCATTGCGCACCAGTTCGGTAATAACTTCTTCGTGCGTTGGCCCAAGGCAAAAAGCGCGCTGGTGGCGGTCGTGGATGCGTAGCAGTTCTGCACCGTATTGCTCCCAGCGGCCACTCTCCTGCCAAAGCTCGGCGGGTTGCACAACCGGCATCAGCACTTCCTGTGCGCCGCTGGCATCCATTTCCTCACGCACTATCCGCTCTATTTTGCGCAACACGCGCAGCCCTAGCGGCAGCCACGTGTAGAGGCCGGACGCGAGTTTACGAATCATGCCAGCACGCAGCATCAGCTGGTGGCTTAAGACCTCGGCATCGGCCGGCACTTCTTTTACCGTTGCCAGGAGTAGTTCGCTAGTGCGCATGGTGGAATCCTGTTTGGCCCAGGGTAAGGGTGATCGGGAGTGGAAGTTTATCTGACTTTGCTGCCCAGCGGTTGCCAGCTATAGCGCCTTGCGGGCAAATCGTCGCCAATAAAAAGCCGGGGCTGGATAGTTCCAGCTCCGGCTTTTTTATGTTGCTGTACGGCAAAGCTTTTAAAAGCTTTGCCGGCAATAAACAGCTTAGCCAGCCATTTCTTTCAGCTTTTTCAGCGGGCGAACTTTAACCGCGATGCTGGCAGGCTTGGCCTTGAACATCGTTTCTTCGCCGGTGAACGGGTTAATACCCTTGCGCGCTTTGCGAGCTGGCTTTTTCACGGTGTTGACCTTGAGCAGGCCTGGCAGAACGAACTCACCACATGCACCTTTCTTAACGTGGCGCTCAATCAAATCCGAGAGGTCATCAATGATGCCGCTAACCTGCTTGCGGGTCAGCTCGTTGCTTTCAGCCAATTCATTCAGGATTTGGGTTTTACTGTAACGATCGCGTATCGCCGTTAACTTCTTTTTGGCCGGTGCTTTTTTGGTGGCTTTTCTTCTAGCGGTAGTTCTCTTGGCAGATTTTTTGGCAGCCATGATGGAGATTCCTCGTTGGGTTATAAAAACAAGTTTCTATAAATCGCTCGATTTTCTGCGGACGATTTGTTTGCCGGCCAGTGCCAATGCGCTACGCGCCTTAGCGGCAAAACCTGCTATTACAGCTTCAATTGGCTGATCTGCAAGTGCGGATGCAACTATCACCGTTGCCAGCACGCGTATATATATCGAAAAGCGCGCACGCAGGCAATCAAAAAAACCCTTATTTTTACGGCTTTATTCGAAATTATGATTTTCTTGTTGTTTCCAGTAACTAGTGTAAATTGCAAGGCGCTCGCGTT
The DNA here is from genome assembly GCA_013043705.1 of Pseudomonadales bacterium. GTDB lineage: Bacteria > Pseudomonadota > Gammaproteobacteria > Pseudomonadales > UBA7434 > UBA7434. The sequence continues at coordinate 12,785 of JABDNS010000070.1, read as the reverse complement.
TTGCTGCGAACCAATATTGAAGTGTTAGATTGCTATACAAATGTTACGGGAGTTTGTGCGGGTTGTGCATGGATAGGCCCGGCGCCATTGTGGTAAGCCAGGTAAATGCTGTGCAGCGCAGGCCAAATGCCGCCTGCTTTGCGCGGGCGGACCCTCAATGCAAGTGCCTGCTAACCTTATGCAGCAGGATAGACGCGGGTTTAAGTCCAAAAATAACAGCTGTAATGCGTTTAAGCTGCGCTCTGCTTTAGTTTATAATCGCCGCGCTCGCAGTCTGGTGCCTTGCAGGTGTCGGGCGCGATATTGCATTAAAAACTGTTATTTGCGGATCTTCAGAGACTTTTAGAATATGCCGATTTACGAGTATCAATGTAAAGCTTGCGCGCACAAACTGGAGGCATTGCAGAAAATGGCCGATGCGCCGCTTGTCGAATGTCCCAATTGCGCCCAGCCCGAATTGCAAAAATTGGTTTCAGCGGCGGCTTTCAAGCTCAAGGGCACCGGCTGGTACGAGACAGATTTCAAGAAAAAGGGCGCTGCTGAGTCCAAAGGCGATGCCAACCCTGCATCTGCGACGGGTGACAACAGTGGCGCGAGCGCAGATGCAGCGGTTAAAAGTGTCGATAAGACACCGTCCAAAGCCGCGCCAGTCGCATCTTCAAGCCCCGCGTCCGCCTGAGCGGCCTTACACGCACTAACGCATACCAACACATACGAGACGAGGTCCTTTTGTCGACTTTTCCCAGTACCAACCTGGCACTGCGCGATCATTATTGCGGCGAAGTATCCATGCCGCAAATCGACCAGACCATCAAGCTTTGTGGCTGGGTAGATCGACGCCGCGATCATGGTGGCGTTATATTTATCGATTTGCGCGATCGCAGCGGTATCGTGCAGGTAGTGTTCGACCCTGATGCTGGCGAGCACTTCGAGCTTGCTGATAAAGTGCGTGGCGAGTACGTGCTGCATGTGCAGGGTGTTGTGCGAGCGCGCAGCGCAGAAACTGTAAATGAGAACATGGCTACCGGCGCGATAGAGGTTTATGCCCACGCACTGGAAGTGTTGAACCAATCGGCAACGCCGCCATTTCAGCTCGATAACCATACTGACGTGGGTGAAGATGTGCGATTGAAATATCGCTACCTCGACCTGCGCCGCGCCGAAATGCAGAACAAGTTGTTGCTGCGCGCGAAGGTGAGCTCGGCGATTCGCCGATTCCTTGATGAGCAAGGCTTCCTGGATATTGAAACGCCAATTTTGACCCGCGCAACGCCCGAAGGTGCGCGTGACTATTTGGTGCCAAGCCGAACCCACGAGGGCAATTTCTTTGCACTGCCGCAGTCGCCGCAGCTGTTCAAGCAGTTGTTGATGGTTTCGGGCTTCGACCGCTACTACCAGGTGGCCAAGTGTTTTCGCGACGAGGACCTGCGTGCCGATCGCCAGCCCGAGTTTACCCAAATTGATATTGAAGCCTCTTTTATGGGGCAAGACGAAATCATGGATGTTGCCGAAGCGCTGGTAACGCGGGTGTTTAACGAGATTAAGGACCTAGACCTGGGCGCATTCCCCAGGCTCGACTACCTCACCGCCATGCGAGACTACGGCAGCGACAAGCCGGACCTGCGCATTCCGTTGAAGTTAGTCGACGTTAACGATTTGATGGCGAATGTTGAATTCAAGGTATTTAACGGGCCGGCCAACGATCCCGAGGGCCGTGTTGCGGCGCTGAAGGTGCCTGGCGGTGCCAGCATTAGTCGTAAAGAAATTGATGGCTACACCGACTTTGTTGGTATCTACGGCGCCAAGGGGCTGGCGTGGGTGAAAGTTAACGACATCGCCAATGGCGTTGCCGGCTTACAATCACCGATCTTGAAATTTATGCCCGACGATACGGTCGTTGCGCTAATGGAGCGTCTCGAAGCGGTCGACGGCGATATTGTATTTTTTGGCGCCGACAAGGAGCATGTTGTTAACGAGGCGCTGGGTGCGCTGCGCTGCAAGATTGGCGAAGACCTGGATTTGTATACTTGCGAATGGGCGCCGCTGTGGGTGGTCGACTTCCCTATGTTCGAAAAGGCCGATAACGGTAACTGGACTGCTTTGCACCATCCGTTTACCGCGCCATCTTGTTCACGTGAATCACTTGAAAGTGCGCCAGGCGAAGCGCTTTCGCAAGCTTATGACATGGTGCTTAACGGCACCGAGTTAGGCGGCGGCTCTCTGCGTATCCACGACGCGGATATGCAATCGGCCGTGTTTCGGCTGTTGAAAATCGGCGAGCAAGAGGCGCGCGAAAAATTCGGCTTCCTGCTCGATGCCCTGCATTACGGCGCGCCACCGCATGGTGGCCTGGCTTTCGGCCTCGACAGGCTGATTATGTTGATGAGCGGCGCACAATCTATCCGCGACGTTATCGCCTTCCCGAAAACGCAAACCGCAGCCTGTGTCATGACCGAGGCGCCAGGCGAAGTGGACGCCAAACAGCTGCGTGAATTGCACATCAAGCTAAGAACTAGCGAAAAAAACCATTAGCCGCTGGCTAACGTCACATGCAAAATGGCCGCTGGGGCGAATTCCTTCGCTTCATCTGCCAAGCTTGCTGCTATATGATGCCTGCAAATTGTGCAGGCTTGGCCTGTGCGCTTACGTTGCGGGCTATCTATCGATATGAGCACGATTCTCGGCATCGACCCGGGCTCCCGGGTAACCGGTTACGGATTGCTCAACGTCGCTGGGGGCCAAACGCACTATATCGCCAGCGGCTGCATTAATCTTTCGGCGGGACTCAGCATGGCCGATCGCCTGCAGCACTTGTTCGAATCATTGCAACATCTAATCGCCGAGTACCAGCCTGGCTGCACCGCAATCGAGCAGGTGTTTGTTGGCAAAAACGCTAGCTCGGCATTAAAGCTGGGCCAGGCGCGTGGCGTGGCGCTGCTGGCCGCGTCGCTCGCTGCGCTGCCGGTGTTCGAGTATGCGCCGCGCGCAATTAAGCAATCGGTGGCGGGCACTGGCGCGGCAGATAAAGCCCAGGTACAAAGCATGGTAGTGCGCTTGCTAAAGCTCAATGGCACGCCCGCCAGCGATGCCGCCGATGCATTGGCCGTTGCGTTATGCCACGCGCACAGTATGCGTTTCCAGCGCGCAGTCGCGCCTGTAATGCAGGTGAATTCATGATCGGTTTTATCGCCGGCGAGCTGGTTTCCAAAGCTGCGCCGCATTTGCTCGTGGATGTGAACGGGGTGGGCTATGAAGTGCAGGCTTCGCTGGCCACCTTCGTTGCCTTGCCAGCGCTGGGCCAGCGCGTGCGCTTGCTTACACATTTCGTGGTGCGCGAAGACGCCCAGCTGCTGTATGGTTTTGTCGACGAGTCCGAGCGTCGCCTGTTTCGTGCGCTAATTAAAGTTAACGGCGTTGGGCCCAAGTTGGCGCTGGCAATATTGTCGGGCATGGACGCCAGCGGTTTCGCAAACTGCGTGAAACAAAACGACATCAAGTCGCTTACCGGTTTGCCAGGAGTGGGTAAGAAAACCGCGGAGCGACTGGTTATTGAAATGCGCGACCGCATGGCAGACTGGTATTCTGCCGACGGCGTCACAGATGCGTCGGCAAACCTTGATGACAAGGGCGCGGCGCAAGGGCACAATGTGCTGGTTGCCGAAGCCGAAACCGCGCTGGTGGCGCTGGGCTATAAACCGGTGGAAGCAAGCAAGGCGATTGCACGGCTCGACTTGTCGGTAATGGGTAGTGCCGAAGATGCCATACGTGCGGCGTTGCAGTCGATGATCCAGCGCTAGTTGAAAAAAATACCAGCATTGCAAAGCCCGGCACTTCTTATGAAAAATTCCCAACGCGTTAAGTGGCTCAGTAATGATTGAACCCGATCGATTAGTTTCAGCAAACGACGACGCGGATACTGGTGCTACCCGGCATATAGAAGCCGAGCAGGACAGGGCACTGCGCCCCAAGACATTGCAGGACTACACCGGGCAGCCCGCCGTTTGCGAGCAAATGCAGGTGTTTATTGAAGCGGCGCGCATGCGCAATGAGGCAATGGACCACTTGCTGGTTTTTGGCCCGCCCGGGCTTGGCAAAACCACGCTCGCGCATATTGTTGCCAATGAGCTCGGCGTCACACTGCACTCCACTTCCGGGCCGGTGCTCGAAAAGCCCGGTGATTTGGCCGCCTTGCTAACCAATTTGCAAAGTGGTGACGTATTGTTTGTCGATGAGATCCACCGTTTGTCACCGGTGGTTGAAGAAGTGCTTTACCCGGCCATGGAAGATTTCCAACTCGATATCATTATTGGCGAAGGCCCTTCGGCGCGTTCCATCAAACTCGACCTGCCGCCCTTTACCCTGGTAGGCGCTACCACACGGGCCGGCTCGCTTACCTCGCCGTTGCGCGATCGCTTCGGTATTGTGCAAAGGCTGGAGTTTTATTCGTTGCAAGACCTGGCGAGTATCGTCGAGCGCGCCGCGTCGTTATTGGATATCGAAATTGAAACAGCCGGCGCCGGCGAAATTGCGCGTCGATCGCGCGGCACGCCACGCATCGCCAACCGCCTGCTGCGCCGCGTGCGCGATTTTGCGCAGGTTAAACACGCGGGTGTTGTTACTTCTTTGGTTGCCGATGGAGCCCTCAATACGCTGAATATCGATCCACAGGGCTTCGACCATATGGATCGTCGCTTGCTGCTAACCATTATCGAAAAGTTCGACGGCGGCCCTGTGGGCGTTGACAACCTGGCTACCGCCATTAGCGAAGAGCGCGGCACTATCGAAGATGTATTGGAGCCTTACCTGATCCAGCAGGGGTTTTTGCAGCGCACGCAGCGTGGACGCGTCGCAACCAGGCGAGCCTACGAGCATTTTAATATTGTGCCTGTAGGCGAATTGTTCGATTAAGCGCAATACAACACATTGGCTACTCCATTCACCATCAAGCTGCGCGTTTATATAGAAGATACCGACGCGGGTGGCATTGTTTATTACGTTAATTACCTGAAGTTTATGGAACGGGCGCGCACTGATATGTTGCGCGGTCTCGGCCTGGGTAAGGCAGCACTGTTTGCCGATCAATTAATGTTTGTTGTCACTGGGCTTGAGTGTGACTATGTTGCATCGGCAGTGCTCGATGATGAACTTGTGGTAAGCGCCGACGTCAAACGCGTGGGCCGCAGCCTGGTTGTTTTTGAACAAACCATAAAGCGGGCAGGTGCTGGGCCAGAAATGCTTTGCCGCGGAGAAACCAAAGTTGCCTGCGTAAGCCGCGATACGCGCAAGCCGGTGGCGATGCCAAAGGCTCTGCGCGAAAAATTGCTGGCGATTTCGAACTGAGCGATGTAGGCCAAACCCTGCAGAGTGTGGTGCGGGTTTTGCGATTCATGACCGTACGGCTGGTCTCATTGCAGGCTGCAAGGGAGCTTTCGCTTTCATGACCGTACGGCGGCATGGACGCCGCCGTCGAGCGTACACGGATGTATTTACAGCGTGTCATGAAAGCGAAAGCTCCCGTACAGCCGCAATTCCGAGCTCGCGACGAGGCCGGGCATCACTACTTTTAAAGGTTAACTCGTGACTGAACAACTCTCTATTTGGCAGCTCATCCTCGAAGCAACCTTGTTGGTGCAATGCGTTATGGGCGTGCTACTGCTCGCCTCGCTGGTTTCCTGGGTAATGATTTTCCAGCGCGCGGGGGTATACCGTCGTGCGCGCAGGGAGCTGGTTCGTTTCGAAGACGAGTTTTGGTCCGGCGTCGACCTCAGCCAACTGTACCGCGCAGGTAACGAGCGCGCCGAACGCGGCGCAGTTACCGGCGTTGAAGCTATTTTTCGCGCTGGTTATAAAGAGTTCTCGCGCTTGCGGCAGCAGGGCGGCATCGAGTCGGATGCGTTGATGGCCGGCAGCGAGCGTGCCATGCGCGTGGCGCTGGCGCGTGAAGAAGAAGAGCTGGGTAAGCACCTGCCGTTTCTTGCCAACGTTGGTTCAGCCAGCCCGTATATTGGTTTACTCGGCACCGTTTGGGGGGTGATGAACTCCTTTCGCGGCTTGGCCAACGTTAAACAGGCAACGCTGGCTTCCGTCGCGCCTGGTATTTCTGAAGCGCTTATCGCAACCGCCATGGGTCTGTTCGCGGCCATTCCTGCTGTTATTGCTTACAACCGTTTCTCTGCCCGCGTCGATATGTTGCTGAGTCGCTACGAGACTTTCGCCGAAGAGTTTTCGAGCATCCTGCATCGCCAGATTCACGCAGCGAGGCGCGCCTAAGCTTATGTCGGGTTTTCATGCGGGCAGGCGCGCTGGCCGGCGTCGCAAACTGATTGCTGAAATCAATGTCGTACCCTACATCGACGTGACCCTCGTGCTGCTTATCGTGTTTATGGTAACCGCGCCGTTGCTTATGCAGGGTGTTGAAGTGGAGCTGCCACAGTCGCCCGCTTCACCCATTGATGGCGAGCGCGATGAGCCGCTGATTGTTTCGCTGAAGGCCGATGGTAGCTATTACATTAATCTGGGTGCCGAGCCCGACAGCCCGGTGCCGTTGGATCGTATCACGCGGCAGGTAACAAAGGTTTTAAAACAAAAACCCAAAACCCCGGTGCTGGTTTGGGGCGATAAAAAAATTCCCTATGGCGAAGTAGTAAGCCTGATGAGTGCGTTACAGGGCGCGGGCGCAGCCTCGGTTGGCCTTGTTACCGAGGCGCCGTAACGCATTAGCATGATAGCGAATGCGGCACATTACCCGGGCACCCAATGGTATAGCTATGTGCTGCCGCTGCTGGCGGCTTGCGTGGTGCATTTGCTGCTGGCGTTTCTGATGGTGGGTGGATTTAACGCAAACCCGGAGCGCCAGCTGGTGTCTCCACATAAAGTCATCCAGGCCTCGTTGGTTGAGTTGAAGCCAAAGGCGAAAACAGCGGCAAGAAAAAAGCCGCCGCTAAAAAAGGCGCCGGTTGCAAAAGACAAACCAGTACCCGAGAAAAAAGCGCTAGCGAAAAAACCGGCTGTGAAAAAGCGCGCCGCGAGCAAAGAAAAGCAGCGTGACGCGGCTGCGGCGCGGCAACGCGAAGCCGAACAAAGGGAGCGCGCGCGTATGCAAGCACTGCTTGCGCAGGAGGAGGCCGAGCTTGCGCAGGCGGCTGAATTTGAGCAAGTTGCCGCGTATGTGGCATTAATGAGAGCAGAGATTGCCAGTCGCTGGTCCAGGCCGCCATCGGCGCGAAACTATATGGAAGTGCTGCTGTCGATCAGGCTGCTCCCGAACGGCGATGTAGTTAGCGTTGCGGTGAAAAAGAGCAGCGGCAACATTGCATTGGATCGCTCGGCGGTTCACGCGGTAGAAAAAGTGGGGCGCTTCGACATGCTGAGCGGCATGCCCGGCAGATTGTTCGAGCGCAATTTTCGCAGCATCGATATTATTTTTCGACCAGAGGATTTGCGCTTGTGACGGTTCGCGCTCTAAAACAGTGTTTATTTTCATTGGTATGCGTTTACATGGTGGTGATTGCCGCACCGCTAGCCCGCGCCAACTTGTTGATCGAAGTGACCGAAGGCGTCGACAACCCGACGCGCATTGCGGTGGTGCCGTTTGCACACAGCGGCGCGCCTATAGGCCTCGACCTGGCCTCGGTGGTTGCAGCCGACCTCATGCGCAGTGGCCGCTTCGAGGTTTTGCCACGCGATGCCATGCTGAGTACGCCTCGCAACGCAACCGAAGTGGTGTATCGCGATTGGCGCTCACTAAACGTGGAATACCTGTTAATTGGTCGCAGCGAGCTCGCCGGTGATGAGCTGGTGCTGGACATTGAACTATTCGACGTAATCCGGCAGCGTCCGGTGTTGTCGCAGCGGGTGCAAAATATTTCGCGTGAGATGCGTGCCGTGGCACATGGCGCCAGCGACCAGGTTTACGAAAAATTAACCGGCATTGAAGGTGTGTTCGGCACGCGCATGGCTTACGTGTCGGTAACCGGAGCGGCGAACAACCGCATGCATCGGCTGATCATCGCCGATGCCGATGGCGCAAGGCCGCGCGAGATTCTGCGCAGCAAAGAGCCAATTCTGTCGCCCGACTGGTCACCCGATGGCGAGCACCTGGCCTATGTGAGTTTTGAGTCAAGCCGGCCGGCTATATATCGGCAAAATCTGGCCAGTGGTGAGCGCGAACAACTAACCGCTTTTCGCGGCCTGAATGGCGCGCCGGCCTGGTCGCCCGATGGCAGGCGCATGGCAATGGTGTTATCCAAGGATGGTAACCCTGAAGTGTATGTGATGGACCTGGCTAGCAAGGCCCTGAAACGCGTAACCCGCCATTTTTCGATCGATACTGAGCCCGATTGGACGCCGGATGGTAAAGCACTGGTCTTTACCTCGGATCGTGGTGGCCAGCCACAAATTTACCGGGTCGATATCGAGACCGGCAAGGTCAAACGGATAACCTTTAGGGGCAACTATAACGCGGCTGCGCAAATGCTGGCAGATGGCAAGAGCATGGTAATGGTGCACCAGCAAAATGGCGAATACCACATCGCCTGGCAGGAAATCGAGACTGGCCGGCTGCTGGTTTTGACGCGCTCCTTTCTCGATGAATCGCCCAGTATTGCCCCCAACGGTAGCATGTTGTTGTTCGCCACCAAGCAAGGCAATAAAGGCGTGTTAGCGGCGGTGGCGCTGGATGGAGGATTCAAATATCGGCTGCCGTCGCCAGACAGTGATGTGCGAGAGCCAGCCTGGTCGCCCAAAACTCGCTAAATACCCGCATTTTTTGCGACTTTTTGGCGCGCAGAACATGGGTTGTGCACGCAGACAATGGTTTAAACTAACGCGTGAACATCGCGTGTAGTGCAGTTTGGCTGTTCGAATTTTCGGTATGAGCTGCAGCGCGTCTAAAAATCTACGGGGTTATACAAAGAGGATACCATTATCATGGCAACTTTTATCAAAGCAGGGTCATCCATCAAACGCGTTCTTTTTGTCACTGCGGTGGCAGCGGTGCTCAGCGCCTGTGCGTCCAAACAAACCCAGCCGGAACCGGTCGAAGAGCCCACGGTTGTGCAGGAACCTGAAGTTGTCGCAACGCCTATCGACCGTGCGCCTACCCGTGTTGTCGAAGAGCCAGTGCCCGCATCGTTGGAAACGGTTTTTTACTTTGACTTCGATTCTTCGCAGTTAAAGACGGGTGCGCGCGCCGCACTGGATGCGCAAGCCGCGTACCTGCGTAACACTAGCACAGCGATCCGGCTGGAAGGTCATGCCGATGAGCGCGGCACGCGTGAATACAACCTTGCACTCGGTGAGCGCCGTGCCAAGGCGGTAGCTGATTACCTGGCCATACAAGGCGTATCGCGCTCGCGTATTGAAGTGGTCAGCTATGGCGAAGAGCGCCCGATTTCTTTGCGCAGCGACGAAAGCGGATGGTCGATGAATCGTCGTGTAGAACTGAAGTAATCGTTAATTCCAAAATCTAGCGCGAGTTGCTGTCTATGGATGCACAATTGGGCAAAAGCTTTCACCCGCAATATATTGTTGCGCGCCTTGCTTTGTTAGTTCGATTTGCCATTGCACTATGTTGGTTTGCGCTAGCAAGTGTTGGCGTGCAGGCGGCGATTGAAGTTGTTGAGGGCCAGCCCACTGTGGTTACCAGTGTAGGCGATGATAGCGGCGTGATCGATGCAAGCGCTTCTGTAGCTGGTCCCTCAGGCACTACCTATTCCACGGGGCGCGCGGGAAGAAATGCCTCTGCCGAATTGTATGTTCAATTGCAAACACTACAGGTGGAAATGAGTGAGTTGCGCGGTCTCGTTGAACAGCAGGCCTATCTAATAGAACAGCTTAGCCAGCGGCGCATGGATGACTATCGCAATCTCGATCGTCGCATTGGCGAGTTACAGCAGCAGATGCAAGGTGGTGTGGCGCCGCGCCAGCGTGCTGCTGCAGTTAGGGAGCCCGTAACCAGCGCACCGCCAAAAACACTGTCGTCCTCGCAGGTGTATAGCACCGCGAGCGCACCTCCACCCGCAGCGGCGGCGCCCGGGGTCCGTGAGGCAGACGACGCGCGAGAGGTTTATAGCACTGCTTATCAAATGGTCAAGGATCGCCAGTTCAGTAAGGCCAAGGTGGGGCTGTCTGCTTTTATCAAAGATTTTCCGGCTAGCGAATATGTACCGAGTGCGCATTTTTGGCTGGGCGAGTTGTATTATCTCGATTCCAGTTTGGAAAAATCTCGCGATTCTTTTGAAGCTTTGGTGACCGGCTATAGCAAGCATCGCAAAGCGGCTGAGGCAAAATTCAAGCTCGGAAAAATATACCACCAACTCGGCGATGTAGATCAGGCCCGCGCTATGCTCGAGTCGGTGCTCAATGACCACCCCAACAGCACCGCGGTTAATCCCGCCCGCGAGTACCTGAAAAACAGCCTGTAAACGCGCACCCTTGCGCGGTTATTACTTGCGGCTCCTGCCATGCTCGCCAGCGACACCAGTTTAAGACTCACCGAAATTTTTTGTTCACTGCAAGGAGAATCTTCCTGGGTTGGTGAGCGAACGGTTTTTGTTCGCCTTACAGGGTGCCCATTGCGCTGCAGGTATTGCGATACGGCTTATGCGTTCAGTGGCGGCACAACTTTCGCACTGGCCGATGTTTTGTCGAATGTTGCGGCACACGACGCACGTTTTGTTTGCGTCACGGGTGGTGAGCCATTGGCACAGCCCGGTTGCATTGCACTGCTAGAAGCTTTGTGCAATGCCGGTTACCAGGTGTCGCTGGAGACCAGCGGTGCGCTCAATATTGCTACGGTAGATTCGCGGGTGAAGCGCGTCGTGGATTTTAAAACGCCATCCTCCGGCGAATTAGCAAAAAATCTTTGGCAGAACATAGAGCTGCTTGCTAACAACGACGAAGTAAAAATTGTTATCGGTAGCCGCGAGGACTACGAGTGGGCGGGTGAATTTATTCGCAAACACCAGTTGGCAGCGCGGGTTGCAGCTGTTTTATTTTCGCCAGTAATGGCCATAGAAGACGGGCCGGATGCGTTGTTACCGCGCACGCTTGCCGAATGGATACTTGAAGACAAGCTGCCGGTGCGAATGCAAATTCAGCAGCACAAACTAATTTGGGGTGATGCGCCCGGCCACTGAGCGCAGCGTATTACCGAGAAAAAAGTAGATGGCAAAAAAATATAAGCGAGCGGTTGTACTTTTATCGGGGGGCCTGGATTCTTCCACCGTGCTGGCTATGGCCCAAATTGATGGATATGACTGCTACACACTGAGCTTTAATTATGGCCAGCGCAGCGCCGCCGAGCTTGCAGCGGCTGTAGTAATATCGCAGCAGCAGCGAGCCAATGAACACCGCGTAATTAATTTCGATCTGGGCAGTATTGGCGGCTCGGCGTTAACCGATACCCGGCTGGACGTGCCGGAGCAGCCAACTGGCGGTATTCCTATTACCTATGTGCCAGCGCGCAATACGATCTTTTTGAGTTTCGCATTGGGCTATGCAGAGGTGCTGGATGCGAGCGCTATCTTTGTGGGTGTTAATGCTGTGGATTATTCGGGCTACCCGGATTGCCGGCCCGAATATATCGACGCCTTCCAGGCCATGGCAGACAAGGCCACGCGAGCGGGGGTTGAGGGGCACGGGCCGGCGGTAGTTGCGCCGTTGTTGAAAATGTCCAAGGCAGAGATAATTCGCGCTGGTGCAGCCCTGGGGGTGGATTACGCTCAAACGGTGTCCTGCTACCAGGCCAGTTCGGACGGCCTGGCCTGTGGCCGATGCGACAGCTGTCGATTGCGTCGCCAGGGCTTCGGAGATGCTGGTGTTGCCGACCCCACCCGTTATGCCTGAAAGCCGCCACCTGCTGGTTATTCGGGGCCCTGGGATTGGTGCTTTGGCCGGTGAAAAGCACTTGAGTTTTCGGTTTTGGCGGGTACCATACGCGCTTCGTTCTGCAGGCCCCTGCGGGCTTCATACAAGGTTTCCGGGTCGTTAGCTCAGTTGGTAGAGCAGTTGGCTTTTAACCAATTGGTCGCTGGTTCGAATCCAGCACGACCCACCATATAAAAAAGGCTCACCCCGCAGGGGTGGGCCTTTTTTATATCCGTTTGTTGGCGCTGGACTTGGTTCTGAAGTTGGTTCGATCAAAAATCCCCAGATCCTTGCCTTTATATTGCGATTTAGTCCTTTCGCGGGCTGTTTTGCCTCGTTCTATTGCTCTAGAATCATCCAGTATCACCCATCTTCAACTCCGGGCAAGCATTCTGCAAATCAAGGCGATGTGCTCGAAATTACCGATAAGAAAATACACGCGAGGCCTAAACAATGTACGACTTAATCATCCGCAATGGAAAAATCATCGATGGCACCGGCAAACCCGCTTTTGATGGCGACCTTGCAGTTAAAGATGGCGCAATCAGTGCAATTGGCAAAGTAGATGGTGCGGCGAAAAAAGAAATCGATGCCAGCGGTCTTTTGGTGTGTCCAGGTTGGGTTGATGCGCACAGTCATATGGATGGGCAGGCAACCTGGGACCCAATGTGTAGCCCGGCGGTTAATCATGGCATTACAACCCTGGTGATGGGTAATTGCGGGGTGGGTTTTGCGCCCTGCTTGCCTACCGACAAGGCGCATAAAGAACTCATTGAAGTGATGGAGGACGTTGAAGATATCCCGGGCTCTGCACTCGACGAGGGGCTCGAATGGGGTTGGGAGAGTTTTCCCGAATATCTTGATGCATTAGAGAATATGCCCAGGGCAGTGGATATAGCAGCACAGGTTCCTCACTG
>JABDNS010000032.1 GCA_013043705.1 Pseudomonadales bacterium | reverse complement strand
ATCCAGGTGGATTTCTCGATGCCCGACAGGCTCGATGCCCAGTATGTGGCCGAGGATGGCAGCCGCCAGGTGCCAGTGATGTTGCACCGGGCTATTTTGGGCTCATTCGAGCGTTTTATCGGCATTTTGATCGAGGAATACGAAGGCAAATTCCCGCCGTGGCTGGCGCCGGTGCAGGCGGTGGTTATGAATATCACCGACAATCAGGCGGCATATGCCGAAAAAGTGGTTGAAAGCCTTAATAAACAAGGGTTTCGGGCCGAAACAGACTTGAGAAATGAAAAGATCGGCTTTAAAATCCGCGCCCACACTTTGGCCAGGGTGCCATTCCTGCTGGTTGTAGGCGATAAGGAAGTTGAGGCCGGGCAGGTAGCGGTTCGTACACAAGACGGTGCAGACCTTGGCAGTATGCCGCTCGACGCGTTCGCCACACAATTGGGCGAGGCCGTGGCGGCTCGTTCGCGTGGGCGTTCGGCCAACACCGGTAGTTAATGTTGATCCAGGCTTCAAGCTGGGTGCGCGCAGGGCGAATTGAATTTTAATTTTTTGGGAGCAGACGTTATTAAGCAAAAGCAAACCGTTGGTAAGCACGCGTGAAGGGTAAAGACAGCAAGCGCGCTACGATTAACGAAGCGATTGATGCGAAGGAAGTCAGGCTGATTGACGCCAACGGCGAGCAAGTCGGTGTTGTGCCACTCGAAGACGCGCTGACGCGCGCGCGCGAAGCATCGCTGGACCTTGTGCAACTGGCTGGCGACAGCGACCCGCTAGTTTGCAAAATCATGGACTACGGCAAGCACTTGTTTGATTTGAAGAAGAAGCGCGCCGCCTCCAAGAAGAAACAAAAGCAAACCCAGCTGAAAGAAATCAAATTTCGTCCGGGCACGGAAGAGGGCGATTATAAAATTAAGTTGCGCAATTTAACGCGCTTTCTTGAGGCCGGCGACAAAGCCAAGGTGACCTTGCGGTTTCGTGGCAGGGAAATGGCCCACCAGGAAATCGGTATGGCCCTGCTCAAGCGCGTAGAGGCGGATCTTGCCGAGCTTGGCAACGTAGAGCAGTTTCCAAAAATGGAAGGGCGCCAGATGTCGATGGTTATCGCGCCGAAAAAGAAACAGTAAAGAATTTTTAAAGCAGTAACCGTAGTAAAACAGCAGTACTAATCGATAAGGGCAACACCATGCCAAAAGCAAAAGTTCACAGCGGCGCCGCAAAGCGCTTCAAGAAAACCGGGGCTGGCTACAAGCGCAAAAGCGCGCACAAGAGCCATATCCTTACCAAGATGACAACCAAGCGCAAACGCCAGTTGCGCGGAACGTCTATTGTCGACGCGGCTGACAAGCCTTTAATCGACAAGATGTTGCGCAACAACTAGTTCGTCGCCGTTGCATCCCACTTTAACCACTCACTAAGAGGTTTATCGACATGGCCAGAGTAAAGCGCGGTGTAGTAGCACGCCGCCGCCACAAGAAAATTCTCAAGCAGGCCAAGGGTTACTACGGCGCGCGTTCACGCGTATTCCGGGTTGCCAAACAGGCCGTTACCAAAGCCGCACAATACGCATACCGCGACCGCCGTCAACGCAAGCGACAGTTCCGCGCCTTGTGGATTACCCGTGTTAACGCGGCGTCGCGTGCCAACGGTTTGAGCTATAGCCGTTTTATCGCTGGTTTGAAAAAAGCAGGCATCGCGCTGGATCGTCGTGTACTGGCTGATTTGGCCGTGCATGATAAGCCGGCGTTTAGCAAGGTGGTTGATGCCGCCAAGGCTGCGCTGGCCTAAACGCCGCGCGCCCCGGAAAAGGTGGCTCCCGGCCACCGTGTGCATCGCACACCACAAGCATCAACCAAAGCAGTAAGGGGAAAGGGCCATGCCTTTTCCCCTTTTGTGTTTCAGCTGCAGCCAAAATCGAAAACGGTAAACGAGATGGCAGATTCAGATTCCAAAGCCGATAGCGCGCCAAGCCTGGACGCCTTGCAAAAGCAGGCGCTGGCCGAAATTGGCGCCGCCGCGCAAGTGGCGCAGCTAGAGGCGCTACGCATTAGCTACCTGGGTAAAAAGGGTTCGCTCACCGCGCAGTTGAAAAGCCTGGGCAAATTGCCACCGGAACAGCGCAAGGCCGCGGGCGCCGAAATTAATCGCGTCAAGCAGCAGGTGCAACAGGCGCTGGAAGTGCGCCGCGTAGAGCTGGATAACGCAGCGCTGGCCGAACGCCTTGCCAGCGAAAAGATCGACATCAGTCTTGCAGGGCGTGGTCGTGAAGCGGGCAGTGTGCATCCGGTTACGCGCACCATTGAACGCATTCAAATGTACTTCGAGCAGGCCGGTTACGATGTAGCTGAAGGCCCGGAAATAGAGGACGACTACCACAACTTCGAAGCCTTGAATATTCCGGCGCACCACCCCGCGCGCGCCATGCACGATACGTTCTATGTTGATTACGAAGGCCCCGACGCAAAGCAATCCAAGGGCACGCAGTGGGTGTTGCGCACGCACACCTCGCCGGTGCAGGTGCGGGTAATGGAAAATACCGAGCCGCCGGTACGAATTATTTGCCCCGGCCGCGTGTATCGTTGCGATTCTGACTTAACGCATACGCCCATGTTTCACCAGGTGGAAGGCTTGGTGGTAGATGACAAGGTCACGTTCGCGCACCTCAAGGGCGTAATTCAATCGTTCCTGCAGGTGTTTTTTGAAAAGGAACTGGCAGTACGTTTTCGCCCCAGTTACTTCCCGTTTACCGAGCCATCGGCCGAAGTGGACATAGCTTGCGTAATGTGTGCTGGCGAAGGCTGTCGGGTGTGTAGTCATACCGGCTGGCTAGAGGTCATGGGCTGCGGCATGGTGCATCCGAATGTGTTTAGCTATGTAGGCTATGACACCGAAAAGTACCAGGGTTTTGCATTTGGTATGGGTGTAGAGCGCCTCGCCATGCTGCGCTACGGCGTCAATGATTTGCGCTTGTTCTTCGACAATGATGCCCGATTCCTGGCGCAGTTTAGCTAGACAATTGGCTTGCGCACGCTAAAAACATCCGCCATTGAAAACAGGACGATAAACCGTAATGAAAATTAGCGAAGCATGGTTGCGCGAGTGGGTTGACCCCGGTATGTCGACCAGCGAGCTTGTGCACACGCTCACCATGGCTGGGCTTGAGGTTGATGGCGTTGCGCCAGCCGCGCCCGAGTTTAGCGGTGTGCTGGTTGGCCAGATTGAAGCGGTAGAGCCACACCCGGATGCGGAAAAACTTCGCGTGTGTAGCGTTACCGATGGCCTAAGCAATTTCCAGGTAGTCTGCGGCGCGCCTAACGCGGCGGTGGGCATGAAGATTCCGTTCGCCAAAGTCGGTGCCGAGTTGTCCGCGCGTGACGCCGGCGCTGAAGCGTTAAAAATTAAAAAGGCCAAGCTGCGCGGTGTAGAGTCGTTTGGCATGCTGTGCGGGGCTTCAGAGCTTGGCCTTGAAGATGTGGTGGATGGGCTACTCGAGTTGCCCGCCGATGCGCCCGTTGGCGATGACTTTCGCGATTATTTAAATCTTGACGACGCTGTTATCGAAGTAGACCTTACGCCCAATCGTGGTGATTGCCTGAGTGTGCTGGGCGTTGCGCGCGAAGTCGGCGTACTGGCAAGAAAGCCGCTAACGCCGCCGAAGTTACCCACGGTGCCGGCCAAAATCGATACTACGGTTGCGGTTTCGCTTCATGCTGCCGATTACTGCCCGCGCTACGCAGGCCGCGTAATTTGCGGCATCGATAATACGGTTGCAAGCCCGTTTTGGCTGCGCGAAAAGTTGCGACGTGCGGGCTTGCGCAGTATCGACCCGGTTGTAGACATTACAAACTACGTAATGCTTGAGCTGGGCCAGCCCATGCACGCATTCGACCTGGACAAAATTGCCGGCGATATTGTTGTGCGCACCGCAAACGCAGGTGAAAAGATTGCGCTGCTTGATGGCAGCGAGTTGGCACTGCAGGAAGGCTTTTTACTAATTGCCGATCAGCAACAACCGCTGGCGTTGGCCGGCATTATGGGTGGTGCCTCGTCTGCTGTATCGGCCGAAACAAAACACATTCTTTTGGAGTCGGCTTATTTTGCGCCGGAGCAACACGCGGGCAAGGCGCGGCAGGTGGGCATGCACACCGACTCATCGCACCGGTTTGAGCGTGGCGTCGATCGCGCAGGTCAAGCGCGCGCACTAGAGCGCGCTACGGAGTTATTATTAAGCCTGTGTGGCGGCGAGCCCGGGCCGGTTAACAATGTAGAGCATGCGCAGGCGGCGTTGAGTGGAGGCAAGCAGGTTGTACTGCGCGAATCACAAATCACGCGCATACTGGGCTTTGAAATTCCGGCCGCCGATGTAGAAGATATGTTCGCAAGGCTGGATTTTTCGCCAGAAAAAACCGCCGATGGCTGGCGCATTTCGGTGCCCTCGCATCGTTTCGATATTGCGCTGGAAGCCGACCTGCTCGAAGAGTTGGCGCGCGTTTACGGTTATGAAAACGTGCCGGTTGAACCGCCGCTGGCGCCCATGCATTTTTCGCTCAAGCGTGAAGCGCAATTGCCATCAAGGGTATTTCGCGATCGCCTGGTCGCGCGTGGCTATCGTGAAGCGGTAACTTACAGTTTTATCGACCCTGAATACCATGCTCTGTTTTTCCCCGGTTTAAAGGCGGTTGAGTTAACTAACCCGATCGCCAGTGACATGGCGGTGATGCGCACCAGTTTATTGCCGGGCCTGGTGAAAACCGCCAGCTATAACCTCAGCCGACAGCAGCGACGTTTGCAGTTGTTCGAGCAAGGGCTGCGCTTCATGTTAAAGAAAGATGGCGAGATCAATCAGCGCGCCAGCTTGGCCGGGTTGTTGTGCGGTGAGCGACACGCCGAGAGCTGGTTGTCGAAACCCGAGGCTGTAAAAGCGCCCGGCCAGCACCCCGATCGTTTCGACTTTTACGACGTCAAGGGCGACGTTCAAGCACAGCTCAATCAAATTGCTGCTAATTCGAACGATACGATTGAATATCATGCGCTGAACGATAGTGATGGCTATCCCTGCCTGCACCCGGGCCAAAGCGCGGCTGTTTGTCGCGGCAATCGACGCGTTGGGGTTTTGGGTGCGCTGCATCCCAAATTGCTGGCGGCGTTGGATATTGATATGGATATTTGGCTGTTCGAACTCGATATCCCCTTGATTTCTGATAAAAAAGTGCCAGAATTCAAAGAATTATCGAAGTTTCCTGAAGTGCGTAGAGACTTGGCGATAATTGTCGACCAGGCGATCCCTGTGGGCGATGTGCTGGCTGCCGCGAAGCGTGCAGCAGCAGGCGAGCTGCAGGCCCTGGTCGTGTTCGACCGCTACCTTGGTGAGGGTGTAGGTGAGGGCAAGCAGAGCATTGGGCTTGGCTTAACCTGGCAACACCCGGCGCGTACTTTGCAAGATGATGAAGTGGCGACACTAACGAATAAAGTGGTGACAGCGCTGCAGGAGCAGTTTGATGCTCAGTTGAGGTAGCGCATGGCTCCACGCGGGTGGCGACAAGCATGCACGCACCTGGGAGACAGGAAATGGCGCTTACCAAGGCAGAAATGGCCGAGCGATTGTTTAATGAATTGGGGTTGAACAAACGCGAAGCAAAAGAGATTGTCGAGTTATTTTTTGAAGAAATTCGCTCGGCGCTTGAAACTAACGAAACCGTAAAGCTTTCGGGATTCGGGAATTTCGATTTGCGCGACAAAAAACAGCGCCCGGGTCGTAACCCGAAAACCGGCGAGGAAATACCAATTTCGGCGCGGCGCGTGGTAACATTCAAACCCGGCCAGAAACTGAAGCAACAAGTAGAAACCTATGCTGGAACCGAGCAATAACGAAGAGCTTCCCGTCATACCTGGGAAGCGTTATTTCACCATTGGCGAAGTGAGTGAGCTGTGTGCGGTTAAACCCCACGTGTTGCGCTATTGGGAGCAGGAATTTCCCCAGCTTAAGCCGGTCAAGCGTCGCGGCAACCGCCGTTACTATCAACGCCAAGACGTCATTATGATTCGCCAGATCCGCAGCTTGCTGTACGATCAAGGCTACACCATTGGCGGCGCGCGCTTGCAAATGACCGGCGACAAAGCCAAAGAAGACGGTTCGCAAACACAGCAGTTGCTCAAGCAAATGATTGGCGAGCTGGAAGATGTGCTCGAGGTTTTAAAGGCGTAGTATCTTTTGCGCTAGCCGTTCGCGCTGGTGTTCAGTTAAACAGTAGCAAGGTTAGGAGCAAAAGAATTTTGCTTCATTTAAATTTCGGAGCGTAGCGGTTTTAAAAGTATTCGGGGCGTAGCGCTGTCTGTGTAAAGAGTGGTAGCGCGCATAGGGTGCGCAGTGCAGGAAGTTCGATAAGCAGTTTATTTTTCGTTTTAAAAAGTACTCGGGGCGTAGCGCAGTCTGGTAGCGCACCACACTGGGGGTGTGGTGGTCGCAGGTTCAAATCCTGCCGTCCCGACCATAATAAAAAAGGTCGCCCTGTGGCGGCCTTTTTTATTATCGTTGAGTCGCAGCTCTTGTTCTTTAGCGAGCAAAGCGAGCGTATACAAGGTTCACCGATCGCGCAGCGATCAGCAACGAGCTAAGCGAGCCCGTAGGGTCGAAATAGCCTCTAGGCTATTTCGAATCAATCCTGCCGTCCCGACCAAATCTTTAAATAAAATTAATTAGCAATCTCAACCGCGGCTGACCGCGCTGGGACTAATCCCCGCCACCGCGGGTGGGCTACTCGGCATGAACCTCGCCGTTGCACTATGGCCAGACTGCTTATCTGCTTCAATTTATCCCTCTGATTACATTCGCTGCAATATCGAAAGATCTTATGCGAGAGTCAAAATCGTAGATCGTGCTCGCAAGAATTATTTCGTCGACCTGTGTTTGCCGATAAAAGTCGCTGATCCTGCTGCTGACGGTTTTTTCTGAACCAATGGCAGAACAGCTCATCACCTGCTGCAAAAGGCCTTGCTCTATTGGGCCAAGCCCTTGCAAGAATTTTTCTTTTGGCGGAGACAGCTTGCCCGGCGTGCCGAGCCGCAATTTGACAAAGCTTTGTTGTAAAGAGCTCGCAAGGTATTGTGCCTCGTCGTCAGAACTTGCAGCAAAAACATTAAGCGCTGCCATGGCATAGGGTTTAGCCAAGTAAATAGAGGGTTTAAATTTTTCCCGGTAGATCTTAAGGGCGGGCATCAGATCAGCGGGCGCAAAATGCGATGCAAATGCATAGGGCAGCCCAAGTGCTGCAGCCAGCTCTGCACCAAACAAGCTGGACCCTAGAATCCAGACCGGCACATTTAAACCTTCTCCCGGTATTGCGCGAACCTTTTGGCCTGCTTCGGCCGGCCTGAAATAATTAAGCAGTTCCATCACATCTTGTGGGAACTGGCGCTCATCGCTTTGCAAATTGCGCCTTAGTGCGTACGCCGTCGCCTGGTCGGTTCCTGGCGCCCGCCCCAAACCCAAATCCACCCGACCAGGGAATAGTGTTTCTAGCGTACCGAATTGCTCTGCCACTTGTAGTGGTGAATGATTGGGCAGCATGATGCCGCCTGCGCCTACACGAATTGATCGGGTGCCGGCGGCAATGTGTGCGATAACAACAGCGGTTGCCGCACTGGCGATACCCGGCATATTGTGGTGTTCGGCAACCCAATAGCGCGTGTACCCCAGCCTCTCGGCGCGCTGCGCCAAGCCCAGCGAGTTTGCCAGGGAATCGCCCGGGGTTTGGCCTTCGCATACCGGGCATAAATCGAGTAGAGAGTATTTCAACATGGTTTTCATTCACTTGAGCGCGCTCGGTACAGCACCTAAACATGTAACGCACTGTTTATTGTGTAGTGGTTAACTAATTCCGGGAGCGGGGTTGAATAGTTTTCAGCCCGACGAAACAAAGGCCGCCATCAGGAGGCCTTTGTTTTCTAATAGCCAGATTGCCTAAATCGTTCTTGGGCTGGCTCTCCGAGCAATCACACAGTTCACAAATCTCGTTATAAACACGCTCGCTCTAAATGCGGCCTGATTTTCGCTTGATCTATCAAGCATCAACAATTACTTCAAACCCGCCATAAATTATTCGTTTTGCGTCGAAGGGCATAGGGTTCGACTCACGCAATTGCTCGTATTCGGCCATGACAGCTTGCATACCGCTGTCTCGTGCTGCTTTTGAAGACCAGGTAATCCAGGAAAAAACAACGGTCTCTTCTTTTTGGAGCTTCACGGCATCTGGAAACGATGTTATTTCGCCAGGCGGAACATCGTCGCCCCAGCATTCAACGTAATTTAGCGCGCCGTGTTTTTTGAACATAGACGCGACCTCGGTAACGTGGTCTATATAGAGATGCTTATTAGCCGTTGGCACCGCAGCTACAAAGCCGTCAACGTAGTTCATGCAAATACCTCTTTTTGGGTTTTGCCCAGAAATTGTAAAAGCCGGATCGATTTTACTCCCGCTCGATAAACGCCTGCATGATTTCCCTGTCGCCGGTTTCCAATGCTAGCTCTGCCAATAGTCGACCTTCCTTATCGCGCGCAGTCCGCAAGGCAGGAAAGCGCTCAAGCAAGCGAGCCGCCCATTTTCCATCGCGCTCTTCTATGGCAAAGGCGAGGTCGTCAATTTCATTCGACAGCAGCGCGCCCATCTCGCGCAGGTATTCGATCACCCAGCCCATCGGCGTGGCGGCATAAGTCAGGTCTCGCGCATTGATGTCGGCGCCATTGTTCACCAGAACCTGCACGATTTCGCGGCGCTCCAGCAAAGTGGCAAAGTGCAGAGGATAGGCGCCTTCCTCGTTGGGTTGGTTCGACAGCGATGGGTCCTCTTCCAGTAGCTCTTCTACCGCATCAATGTCGCCGGTCTTTATCTTTTCGAATAGTTCTTCGCTCATAGTCGGGTTATTTCCACCACGGGTAGAAGGGCGGCATATCGGTGGAAGCCTTGCCGGTGAAATTGGCGGGGCGCTTTTCCAAAAATGCAGCAATGCCTTCTTTGCTCTCGGTTTGGCTCTGGTAAAAAATGGCCAGCGAATCGATATCGTGCGCATCGCGGGGGTGGTGCGCTGCATCGAGTCGCCACATCATTTGCCTGGCTAGCGCAATCGATACTTGCGACTTGTCGGTAATTTGCCGCGCCAGTGCGTAGGCATCTTCCAATAGCTGGTCGGGCTCATGCACCGAGCGCACGAAGCCGGTTTGCAGTGCTGTATCGGCGTTAAAAATCTCGCCGGTATAAGTCCATTCCAGCGCACGTGAGATGCCGACGATGCGCGGCAGAAACCAACTGGAGCAAGCTTCCTGTGTTATGCCAATTTTTTCAAACACAAAGCCAATGCGCGCCTTGCTCGATGCCATGCGCATGTCCATTGCACACAACATGGTTGCGCCAATGCCAACCGCCGCACCATTAATGGCGCCGATAATCGGTTTCTTACACTCGAACATGGCCAGCGTAACGCGGCCACCCGTATCACTAACACCTTCAATAAACTCGTTCGACTTCATATCCTGCACGCCTGGCTGCTTGTTTTCGTCTAGCCCAAAGGCGTTGCCCGGCCGCGTAAGGTCCATGCCTGCGCAAAACGCTTTGCCTGCACCGGTAACAACAATTACGCTAACGTCGTCATCATCACTGGCGCGGTTGTAGGCAGCAATTAACTCCTCGTGCATTTCGACCGTAAATGAATTCATTTCTTCCGGCCGGTTTAGCGTGAGCGTAAGGATTTTATCGGCAACTTCATATTTCAGCGTGTTGTAAGCCATATTCAAAACCTGCTAATAAACAAAAAAAGGGTATGTTGATGCCAAGCATTGCAATTCCAGCGTTGAGCATACGGAGCGGCTGATGACTTGTCCAGCCAGCCAGCGTTTGTTACCTACACTAAAAAAATGTCGTCTATTGCCCGCGTATCTCTGCGGCCGTTGCCAGTTTGGTACCGTTTTGTTGTACCAGCGCCAGGGTTTCTTCCAATAACTGAATGTTGCTTTTATCGCAGCCCAGCGGTGCATCTTCAAGCCCCGCGCGAAGATGAAAACCCTTTTGTAGCGCTTCTTTGCTAATGCTGCTGATATCTGCATCCAGCCCCGAGATCATGCGTGGCGCGCCGGGGCAAATTGAATCAAGATGGCTTGCATAGAATGCCAGTGCAGTTAAATTGGGCGTACTGCCAAATAGTAGATTGTCAGAAAACATTACCCGGTAGACGGGGGTTTGCAGTGCCTTGTAACGTGACGCCATTGCCGCGCCAAGCCTTGCGAAGCCTGGTTCATAAATTGCGTAGGCGGGGCGCAGCTTAAATGCTTCGCACAATGCGAGCCCTGCGGCGATATGTTCATCAGGGTTACTGTAAACAAAGCCCGGAATATCGCTCGCTGCCTGCAAGGCGTGGGTAATGTTGACGCTGCCGGGGTCAACCACCATCCATTCGAGTAAACCGCGTTCAGCGAGTATGCGCAGTGGCGCGATGCGTTGTTCAACGCTGCCACCCAGCGCAAGCGTGGGGTAAACAATGGCATCGCAGCCCGCACGAATACCTTCGATAATACGTGAATAGATATCTGCATCTTCGGTGGGTTTGCCGTGCTTATCATAGGCATGCAAGTGGATGATTGCCGCGCCGGCCCCAGCGCAGGCAATACCCTCGGCAATAATGTCGTCAACCTCGACAGGAATGTTGGGCTGCAGCGATTGGCCTGTTGCACCATTTAGTGCGACTTCTAACCACACAGCTTGTTGCTTGCTTTTATGAAAATTCATCGTCGCGGTTGTGGTTGATTGCCTCGCTTGGTTGTTGCCCTGGTTCAATTCAAAATTTAGGCAGCTGCAATGCGGATTGTATCGCCCTGCGCGCGCAGTTACACTTCTGCAATTAAAAACTTGTGTGGTTTAACCCATATTTGCTTAAGCTCTGGTGATATTGAGGAATCAATGCATTACGCGATTATCAGTGAAGATGTTGCCAACAGCTTGCCGCTGCGCTTGCAGCACCGCGATGCGCACATTGAGCGTTTGAAACTACTGGCGGGTCAGGGCAGGCTGCTCTGTGCCGGTCCACACCCGGCTGCCGACACCGAAGACTTTAAATCGGCAGGCGTCTCGGGCAGCCTGATTGTTGCTGAGTTCGAGTCGCTGGAAGCGGCCAAGGCCTGGGCTGACCAGGATCCTTACGTGCTTGGGGGCGTGCATGCCAGCGTTACGGTCAAGCCATTCTTGCGCGTGTTGCCGTAACTGTCCGTATATTTAAGTTAATTCAAAGTTCCATCTGGTAAATCAAGTGGTAAATCAAGAATCCAAACAAGCAGCGACACAGCAGGGCAACGAACAGCTCATGCGCCGTGCTACCCATGCGGCGGTACTAACTGCTGCCCTGCTTATTATTATCAAGCTCGTTGCCTGGTCTATTACCGGGTCGGTGAGTATTCTTGCTTCGTTGGTAGATTCAATGCTCGATGCGGTCGTGTCGTTTATTAATTTACTGGCCGTGCGGTATGCGCTCACGCCGCCCGACTCGGAGCATCGCTTCGGGCATGGCAAGGCCGAACCGCTGGTTGGTTTCGTACAGGTGGGCTTTATCTGCGCATCGGCCATATTCCTTATCTTGCATGCCTTCGAGCGCTTGCGCCATTCTATAGAGGTGCAGCACGCAGAAATTGGTATTGCGGTGATGGTGGTGGCCACCGCGCTGACCATTGCACTGGTGGTTTACCAGCGCCATGTTATTAGCCGTACCCGTTCTACCGTCATTGCCGCCGATTCCCTGCATTACCTTACCGATGTGCTAACCAATCTAAGCGTGCTCGCTGCGCTTATCCTGAGTTTTTATGGTTGGGATAATCTCGATGCGATCATCGCTATTTTCATCGCTATTTTTATATTATTCACCGCGATGAAAATTGGTGTGCAGTCTTTTCATCATTTAATGGACCACGAAATATCTGAAGAAGAAAAAGCCAGAGTGCTAGAGCTTATTCACAACACACCCGAAGTGCTGGGTATGCACGACTTACGCACCCGCCAATCTGGCCAGCAGCGCTTCATTCAAATGCATCTCGACCTCAACCAGGATCTCTCGCTTCGCGAGGCGCACGAGGTGGTGGATAGCGTTGAAAACCGGATCAGGCAGTTGATCGAGGGCGCTGATGTTATCGTGCACCCGGATCCGGTTGACCCCGAGAATCCGCGCACGCCGTCGCCACCTGAGGCTTAGGCCCTGCCTAGCGCCAATCATTATTAGCCATTACTCCTTTATTGCCATTCTTCATTGGAGTGCGCAAGCATAAGGGTTAAAATTAAAGTAACGGAGGGCAAAAACGATGTCGGCGACAGATAAACTGCAAGAAGAATACAGCCACTTGGTAGATAAGCTGCGCGAGCAGCGCGATGAGCTTCGCGTGCAGATCCATCTGGCGGGAATGGAAGCGCATGACGAGTGGGAGAAGCTCGAACAACAGTGGCAGCAATTGCAAAATAAAGGGCGTAGCGCAGGAGGGCACGTGGCTGAAACGGCTGCGCTCAAAGAAGAGTCACTGTTGGAATTAGCGCACGATATTCGCGAAGGTTACCGGCGAATTAGCAAGTTATTTTAATAACTTTGAATGTGGGCGCTGATAGCGAAACGCTCCAGCGAGCCTTTTTTCATTCAGGACACGCTGTGAATACATCGATGTACGCTCGACGGCCGCGTCCATGCGGCCGACGGTCCTGAATGAAAAAAGCCTTCCTGCAGCGTTTCGTTGCAGGATCGTGCCACGTTGCAGTTATTCGAAGTTCAACTTTAAGTTGCCCAACGCCATGGCTCTGAATAATGGCCCAGCGCCGCATTAATTTTCTCAGTTTCGCTTTGGCCACCGCTACCATCCAGTTCGGCAACCAGCCCCAGCTTTTTATCATCAACCACGCGCGCTACGCGTTGCGGCACATCGGCGGCTTTCAACGCAGCATCGTAAACGCGTGTAATGGCGCGTTTGCGTAGATCGGGTTTGAATACTTTACCCACAGCCGTTTTTGGCAGCTCTGATAATACCTCTATATATTTTGGCACCGCTGCGCGCTCGGCAATGTGCTCACGCGCGAAATTCATTAGCTCTTCGCTACCGGCGCTGGTCCCTTCATTTAACTCCACGTAAGCGCAGGGCAGTTGCCCGGCGAACGCATCCGGCTGGCCAATTGCACCGACAAACGCCACCGCCGGATGGGTTATCAGCGCTTCTTCAATTATCGCCGGGTCGATGTTGTGCCCGCCACGAATAATCAGGTCTTTGGAGCGGCCGGTAATCCACAGGTAGCCGTCGTCGTCGATGCGACCCAAATCGCCGGTGCGCAGGTAGTCGCCGTTGATGTAAAGGCCTGCGTTTTTTTGCGCGCTGGTGTAAGTTTTGCCTACCACGACACCGGGGTTGCTGACGCAAATTTCACCTACTTCATTATTCGGGCATTCGCGCACCACGTTGCCATCGCCGTCAATTTGCAGGATTTTTACCCGCGTGTACGGCAGCGGCAAACCTACCGAGCCGGGTTTGCGCTCACCATCGCGAGGATTGCTACTTACAATGCAGGTGGCCTCGGTCATGCCATAGCCTTCCAGCAGGTCGGCGCCAACGGCCTCTTCAAAGCGTTTGAATAACTCCAGCGGAAAAGGTGCAGAGCCACTGACAACCGCTTTCAATGAAGAAATATCAGCGGTAATAGGTTGCTGGATCAGCGCGGCCGCAGCGGTTGGCACAGTATAGAAAACACCCGCTTGCCAGCGCTCAACCAGTTGCCAAAAATTCTGGAATACGCCATCGCCACGATAACCTTGCGGGGTGGGCAGCACCATGTGTGAGCCCGAAGCGATGCAGCCTGTCCAGGCCGGATAGGCCGCGAACACATGGAAGAACGGCAGTGGGCAGATCACTGTTTCCCGGTCGCCATAAGCCAGGTGCGAGATAACCCAACCATTGTAAAGCACTCCCGACTGGCGGTGCTGGGCAACCTTGGGCATGCCGGTGGTGCCGCCGGTGTGGAAGTAGGCGCAGACACGGTCATCGGCAGGCTCTTTGAAATCCAGCTTGTTGTTGTTTTGTTTTTTTAACGCACGGTGAAAGTCCAATACCTTGGCCTTGTGTTTGTGCGCAACTTTCGGCCTTGCCAGTGGAACAAACCAGCGCTGTGGTGCTTTTACGTACGGCGCCATATCGATTTCAATAATCGTTTCAACGCAAGGTGCCATAGCCGCGGCGTTATGCGCTTTTTGCGCGAGGTCCGTTTTTGGGAATGGCTTTAGGGTAACCAGTACTTTTGCATTGGTTTCTTTTAGCAGCGCCGCTATTTGCTCGTCTTCGAGCAAGGGGTTGATCGGGTTAACAATGCCTGCGGTCATGCCCGCCATCATGGTTACAACCGTTTCGTTGAGTAGCGGTAGCATGTATGCCACTACATCGTTCTCGCCAATGCCCAGCGAGCGGAAAAGGTTGGCTGCAGCGTTGGTTTGGGCGAGAAGATCAGACCAGCTCAGGGTTGTGGCCGGGGCGTTGGCATGCGCTTCGAGTTGAAAACTCAGTGCGGGCTCCTTGCCATAACTCGCGGCCGTTTGGCACAGCAATTGGTGCATGCTTGAACATGGCAGCCTTTGCTCGAAAAAAGCCTCTCTCTCTATAGCGCGATATTTCGCGTTGGCTTCGCTGGCGCTCATGGTTTCGGATGTAGTGGTTTGTGCTGCAGCAGTATTCATGTAGCGAATGCTTATCCAATTGGGTTGAAGCCGATACGGCGGTGCTGCTCAATGGCAGCGCGATGAGATGTTTTAGTATAAATCAATTTGTGCGCTAGCCTCGCGCGGCTTAGCGCATGCTATAGCTCAGTGCTTCACTGGCTGCGTTCCGGCTGTTTTTTGCACAGTGGCACCAGCGTGCCAGGAAGATCGGTAATCACGCTGTGCGTGCCAGCGCGCTGCTGCGCTGCAAGATCGGCTACTTTGTTCACCGTCCAGCAAGAGATATGCAGTTGGCTTTGCTGCAAGCTTTCCAGAATTTCCCGTGTCGCTCTTGGCATAAGTTTATGCATTAGGCACAGGTAGTCGCAGTCTAGCTCCAGCGCTGTATGCATGGCCGCGATCGGATCGCGCTTGGCTACGATACCGCGCCGGATGTGCGGTGCGTGCTTCGCCAGCTCGGCTATGATTTCGCTGTCGAACGAGGTGGTTACCACCTTTCGCGCCGAGCGTGCAGTAGGGAATAAGTCTTGCAGCGCGCCTACCAATGCATCTACGTCGGTAGAGGCATCGGACTTAAGTTCCAGTTGTACGGTTTCCAGCTCTGGCGCGCTGGCGAGCAGATCCTGCAGTAGCGGCACCGGGCATGCTTCGCCGTGCCAACCAGGCAAGGCATGGCTGGCATCGGTGCTGGCCAGTTCGCGCGAATGAATCTCGTCAATGTTGACCTTGCGCGCCGCCGTGCGCCACAGGCTGCGATCGTGCAGCACCACCAATTGGCGGTCTGCGCTAAGGCGCAGGTCAATTTCGATACGCGTGACGCCGGCTTCAATTGCGCGGCGCACGCCCGCAACGGTATTTTCGGGCGCTTCACCTGCTGCACCGCGATGTCCAAACACTAGCATGAGTGCTTACCTCCGTGCGCAGTTTAGCATCGCAATGCACGCGTAATAGTAAAAGGCGGTGTAAGCGTAGTTTGCGGGGCAAAGATTTGGGCGGCCCGGGCGGCCGCAAGATATAAAACCGCGCCTGATAGTTGTGTAACGCTGGCGCTAATCGTTGAAAACGGCTGCAGCCAGTTCGATGTGCTCGACCATTTGGTTCTGCTGGTCTTCGTCTGCAGCTACACGCAAGCCCAAGCGGTCGAATGCTTTTACTTCTGACAGGTCTATGTGCGATAGCGGGTGCGATGGATTTTCCGCGCCCTGCAGGATCGAAATGGTTACCAGGTCGGCGTAGTCAGCCTGCGGGATATCGCGGCTAAAGTTGGTGTATTGCATCGGCACAATCACCAGCTCCTCCGGGAAACCCCAGGCGCGCAATATATGCATGCCGATTTCCTGGTGGGTAGCTTCGATGATTTCGTGCAGTAAATCGATACTTGAAAGTAGCTTACGGTTCTCTTCGGCGAAAGTCACAATGGGCAGCACGCCAATGCGGTGGGTAAGCCCGGCCAGGCTGGCCTGGTCAGGGTGCAAATTAGGTTTGAGCTGGGCGTAAGCATGCGCGAACGAGGCGACGTCGGTGCTGGCTTCCCAGTTCGCACGCAAAATATCATCGACTGCAGATGTGGTGGCCTGGAAAATTTGCTTCATTGCAATGCCGGTGGCGAAGTTGGCGGTGTAGCGAACGCCCAACCGGGTGGTGGCCATTTTCAGGTTGTCGATGGATTTATTGCCGCGAAACAATGGGCTGTTGGCGATTTTGATGATGCGCGCGGCAATGGCGGCATCCTGGTCCAACACCGCGCATAATTGTGCAACGGTCGTAGCCGGGTTGCGCGCAACCTCGCGCACATTCAGCGCAACTTCCGGAAGCGTGGGCAGGGTAAGGCGATCGTTGCTAATAGCATCGAGAATTTTATCCTTAACTTTTTCGATGATATCGGACATGTGGTCTCGTCATTAGGCCGCTGGCAACGCATAGAAAGCGATAACTCAATTTATAGGTATAGCATAGGGAGGCCGGTTGAGCGTTAGCGGTACGGGGTTTTTGCGCGATTCATCTACGCCGGCTAGCGATAATTCCGGCCCATCTTTTGCGCTTTCCGGCACCGGCGCTGGCTTGTGGTCGAGCTTGATTACAGCAAGGCCCCTACAGGCACCCAGGCTGTTGGTAACCGCATTGACGACTAGCCCGCAATTCTTGCCTTCGCTGCCAGTAATGCTTGCGCCGGGCTTGACAGCGCTGGCAAGATCGATGGTTGCCTGGGTACGCAGCTCGTGACCAATTTCGAAATCCGAGAACTCAGCCGCGAATGGAAAGCAGCGGCGCTTTACGTTGCCGCGATACTTCATGCGCGCTATGATTTCCTGGCCGGTGTAACAGCCTTTGGTGAAGCTGATACCGTCGAGGCAATCCATATTCAGCATTTGTGGAATAAACTCGCCGCTGGTTTCTGCCTCGACAAAGCCAATCCCTGCGTCGATCGCCAGCTGCTGCCAGCGCGCCGAGCCCTGCCACGCAATACCGGTTTGCTTTTGCCATGCCAGCAGTTCTTCGCAAGCGCTGCGCGGTAGAATCAGGCTGGCCAGGCCATGCCGCCAAACCAGCACGTCTGTACGGGCCAGCGCGTCATGCTCGCGTACTAAATCCGCTATGTAGTCTTGTGGTGCGAAGCCAATACAAAAAACCTCGCTCGAAATATCGCTGACTTCGACCTTGGAGAATACTGCATACTTGGCCAGGCTCTGGCAGGCAATGGCTGCTGTAGACAACGGTAGTTGCAGCCAAAAGCGGTTTTCAGATTGTCGGTATAGCAAGAAGTTGGCGTGCATGCGACCTTTGGCATCGCAGTGCGCGGCAAATCCGCATTCCCTTTCAGCCAGTTGAGCGACGTCAATAGTCAGCTGGCCCTGCAAAAAAGTCTCGCTGTCGGCACCCGTAACTTGCACCACACCACACTGGTGCAGCGGTGCAATCCATGCGTGGTGGTCGGGGTCGGGTGTAATACCCGTATTGGCAAACGAGTGCTCACCGAATTGTTCAAGCGACGACTGTTTACGGTAGAGTCGTTGCCAGAAGGCGTCGAGATGCGAAGTTGGCTGATCAGTCATGCGCTTAATTTTACTTGAGCTTCGCCAATGCAGCCAGCGCACCCGTGTACACGTTACAATAGGCTGCGCTGCAACACGTGCGTTGGCCAATTCAAACCCGCCGGGCTATCCGGGAAGCTGCACAATATGCAAAATAACAGCGAACAGGATCGTATCGACCACAACCGGGTGATCTGGCACAGTCGCCGCGGCATGCTGGAGTTGGATATCGTGCTGGAACCTTTTGCACGCGAGCGCTACACAGCGCTCGACAGCGGCGTTCAGGCGCAGTACAGGCAATTGCTTAGCTGCGAGGATCAACAGCTGTTCGATTGGCTTTTGCAAAAAACGGCAGTAGACGATACGGCGCTGGTGGATATCGTCGCGCTGGTTTTGGATCATCATGCCAGGCGCGCCAACGCCTAAAACCCGAAAAAGTTTGGCAGCCACCAGGGAGGGTGCGTGCCGGATCGCGATTTTTCTTTTTGCCACACTCGCATGGCAACGTGGGTTTACCTGCTCGCCTATGTACTGGCGCTTTGCTTTTTGCTCACGCGCGCATCGGGCTATTACACGTTGGGGTTTTGTTCGGCCTGGCTGTTTTGCGCTGCGCTGGACCTGCGTCGTTTCGGCTTGCCTGGCAGCGAGCGCGTTGCGGCGCTGCGCGTTATTGGCAAGCAATGGCAGTATCACAATGGCCAGCAATGGATTGCCGGGCATTGCAACTTGCTATACCGCTGCCCGTTTTACCTGCTTATCGAATGCTCGCCAGCCAATAAGCTATCGTGGGCACGGCGGGATGAACGGCCCGGCTACAGGCAAATCATCTGGCGTGATGCATTAAGCGCTGACGACTGGCATGGCTTGGCCATTTATCTTCAGCTTGTTAGCCAACCTTAGCCAGGTTCAGCCGGGGAACTTGGGCGGGTAGAGCACGGTATTGTGCCCATGGGTTTGGCGGTCCGGGTAGTCCAGCGTGTAATGAAGGCCGCGGCTTTCGTGGCGGCGCATGGCCGAGTCGATAATCAGTTCGGCCACCATGGCCAGGTTGCGAAGCTCGATCAAATCGTTTGATACGCGGTAGTTACTATAGTATTCGGCAATTTCGTGGCGCAATAACTTGGCACGGTGCTGCGCGCGCTGCAGTCGCTTGGTGGTACGCACAATGCCAACGTAGTCCCACATAAAGCGGCGCAGCTCATCCCAGTTGTGCGAAATGATAACGTCTTCGTCTGAGTCGGTAACCTGTGTTTCATCCCAATAACGTGGTTCCGGCAACCAGGCCACGCTATCGAGTTTGCCAAGAATATCGCTGGCGCAGGCCTGCGCATAAACCACGCACTCCAGCAGCGAGTTGCTGGCCATGCGATTGGCTCCGTGCAAGCCGGTAAAGGTAGTTTCACCCACTGCGTAGAGATTGCCAAGGTCGGTTTGGCCTTGCACGTCTACCATCACGCCGCCGCAGCTGTAGTGCGCGGCAGGTACCACCGGGATGGCTTCGCGCGTGATGTCGATGCCAAGGTCAAGGCAGCGCTGGTAGATGGTGGGGAAGTGGTCGAGGATGAATTCGCGATCGCGGTGACTGATGTCCAGGTAGACACAATCGCTACCCAGCCGTTTCATTTCGTGGTCGATTGCACGTGCCACGATATCGCGTGGCGCCAGCTCGGCGCGCTCATCGAAACGCGGCATGAATCGCTCGCCATCCGGCAATAGCAGCAAGCCACCTTCGCCGCGCACTGCTTCTGTAATAAGAAAAGATTTGGCTTGCGGATGATACAAACAGGTGGGGTGAAACTGGTTGAACTCCATATTCGCAACCCGGCAGCCGGCCCGCCATGCCATCGCGATGCCGTCACCGCTGGCGCCATCCGGGTTGCTGGTATACAGGTACACCTTGCTGGCGCCGCCGGTGGCCAGCACCACAAAACGCGCGTGCAGTGTAATCACGTGCTGGGTTTCGCAATCGTAAACGTAAACGCCGGTACATTGCGCTTGCGGCTGGTCTCTTTCCACTACCAGGTCGATGGCGACGTGATGCGCGAACGTATCGATGCTGGGCTCGCGCTTTAGCCGGTCCAGCAGGGTGGTTGATACTGCTTCGCCGGTGGCGTCTTTGGCGTGGATGATACGCCTGCTGCTATGCCCGCCTTCACGCGTAAGATGGTAGTCGTAATTGCTTTCGCTACCACTGGCGTCGCCGTGGTCGTCGTTATCGTTGCGCTGTTTGGTAAACGGCACGCCCTGGTCAATCAGCCACTGTATGGCTTCGCGTGAGCGCTCGACGGTAAAGCGCACCGCGGTTTCGTCGCAGAGTCCGTCGCCGGCACGCAGGGTGTCGGCCACGTGCGCGTCGACGCTATCGGTTGCATCCAGCACTGCTGCGATGCCGCCTTGGGCGTAGCGGGTGGAGCCTTCCTGAAGGTCAGCCTTGGAAATGATGGCGATGTTGGTATGCCCGGCCAGGGCCAGCGCAACGGTGGAGCCGGCCGCGCCGCTGCCGATGACAACAACATCGTATTGTTTGGTGGAATCCATAGCTGGGCAAAGGCTCTTGCGGGTAACGCGCACAGCTACCAAATTTGCGGGTCGCGGCGCGGCGGGTCGTTGTGAATTCTGTGGTATGTTAAAGGCCGGAATGTTCTGAAACAATACCGGGCTCGAATCCGCTTCTGGGCAGTAAAGCGCCAGATTGTGGAATTATTGTCGTGTTTGCAAATTGTTGCGCTTGCAACAAGGTCGCCAGGGCCGTGCGAGGAGAAGTCACTATCAATAAGCTGTGTCGCGCTGTCCAGCCATGCCAGCCCTGCCAATTCCCGTTTTGCAGTCATTGTCGTCAAGCCGCCAAGCATGGCTGATACCGACGCACAACTGGTCGCCCGCGTGCAGCGAGGCGACAAACGGGCTTTCGACTTGCTGGTGCTCAAATACCAGCACAAGATCCATAGCCTGGTTTCGCGCTACGTGCGCGAGGCCGAAGTGCCGGATGTCGCTCAAGAAGCATTCATCAAGGCCTATCGCGCCATCGGCAAGTTTCGCTCTGAAAGTGCCTTCTATACCTGGTTGTACCGGATTGCGGTGAATACCGCCAAAAACCATCTCGTTTCGCGCTCGCGGCGGCCACCCGATGTGGATGTCGACGTGGGTGAGTCCGACGAGTACGCCGGCCACAACGTACTGCAGGATATTGAAACCCCCGAGAGCAGGCTGCACGGCGAGGAAATTGCAGCGGCGGTGCGCAGTGCGCTGGGAAATTTGCCTGAAGACCTGCGTACCGCGGTAACTTTGCGCGAGTTTGATGGTCTGAGCTACGAAGATATCGCCGATGTAATGTCCTGCCCGGTTGGTACGGTACGCTCGCGGATATTCAGGGCTCGCGAGGCAATCGACAAGGCGGTAGGGCCGCTGCTCGAATCATGAGCGCAGCCGCACTGCTAAACTTCAGGCTGGTCGCGCCACGTTTCACGAACAAAAAGCACAAGCACAGTTCAAAGCACAGGTAAACGCTATGCAAGGCACCAATGATCATCTCGACTCGCAACTATCTGCACTTATCGACGGTGAGCTCGAAGAATTTGAAACCGTGGCGCTGCTGAAAAAACTCGAGCATATTCCAGACACCGAGCGCGATGTACTGATGTCGAAATGGAGCCGATACCAGGTGGCGCGTGAAGCGCTTGCCGATGAGTGTG
>JABDNS010000031.1 GCA_013043705.1 Pseudomonadales bacterium | reverse complement strand
GCAGAGTGCGCTGAGGGTGTAGTAATGATACGCTCAAACACCCACATAATCGGCGACAACCATTTAACGCGGTACACGTATTTGTCCCAGCGCAGCGGTGAATGGGAACAAAAATTTACCGTCATCTTGACGATGATATAAATTGCATACACCGGCCCGAAGCCCAGGTGAAGCAGCGCAGCCGCGGCCCACATGTTCGGCATCAATAAAAAGAAGAATATATTGTTGCGAAAAGCCAGGCGCACGCTCATGTAATGGCAGGAATGGTGTGCGCTATGCAGCGGGTACATCCACGGTATTTCATGGCAAGCGCGGTGCCACCAGTAATGCAGCATTTCATCTGCCACCAGCAATACCGCCAACATTTGCCACCAGCTAAAATGTGCCCAGGCGTTCTCGGAGCCTGGGAAGAAGTACTCCACCACAACCGGAGCGCCATAAAAAATAAAAGGCGCCGCAATGAAAACGTAAAACGCAGTGCCGATCACTTCTATGTAGACGTCATCTTTACGAACTTTGCCTTTTGCCCAAAACTTGCCAGCGATGATTTCAGCAATATGAAAGCCGGCAAAAAGCGCAAGAATTATTGGTTTGTAATCAATCATGAGTCGAAAATTAACTATTTAGAATAAGCAAAATTTTTAAAACGGAAATGCATGGCGCTTTAACGCGCTTGCGATATCTTCACTGATCGCGTCGTCGAAAGGCAATTCAAATGCCGCAATATTTTCCTGCAGTTGCGCCATCGTAGTTGCACCGATAATAGTAGACGTAACGCCATCGACATTGTCGCACCAGGCCAGCGCCAACTGTGCGGTAGTACGGTCATATTTTTTCGCCAGGTCACTGTAAGCCCGGGTTGCCGCGTGCACTGCTTCGGTGTCGCGAAATAATCCCTGGCGCTGGTCGAAGGTCCAGCGGCTGCCACTTGGCCGCGCGCCGCCTGCATACTTAGCGCTTAAAATGCCCCCCGCCAGCGGCGACCAGGGCAAGTAGGCAATATCTTCGCGCACACAATATTCGAGCAGGTGCGGAACATCTTTGCTGTGCAGCAAACTGAATTCGTTTTGAATGGACGTAATGCGGGGCAAGCTATGCGCTTTGGCAAGTTCAAGATATTTTGCCATACCCCAGGGCGAGTCGTCCGACAAACCACAATGCCGAATTTTGCCCGCCTCAACACATCGCGCAAGGCCTCGAAGAATATCCAGCATCGCGTCGACATCTCTTTGCGTATCGCGGCCTGTAAACTTGACTGAATTAGGCCAGTGACGCGAAAAATGCGTATTGGGATGATTCGGCCAATGCAATTGATAAACATCAATGTAGTCGGTTTGCAAACGCTGCAACGAAGCATCTACCGCCTGCTCTACCGACTGCCCGGAAATCGGCGCACCTTCGCGAATCCAGGGGCAGCCTGGCCCGGTTATTTTCGTGGCAACGACCAGCTCAGCGCGTTGCGCGCTCTGTTTCGCAAGCCAGTTGCCCAAAATAGTTTCGGTACTGCCATAGGTTTCAGCACTGGGCGGAATGGCGTACATTTCTGCGGTATCGATAAAATTTACGCCTTGGCCAATGGCATAATCCAGCTGCGCATCAGCATCGGCCTGATCATTCTGCACACCCCATGTCATGCTACCCAAACAAACCCTGGAGACTTTCAGGCCGCTTGAGCCAAGAGTGGAATATTTCATCATTTAAAACTCGCAAACGCGCTTAATCAAATTGCAGTCTAACATGGCAGCGCACGACAGCCTGCACTGCAAGTAAAGCCAGCACAGCCAGTGCGCTGGCGGGTAAGTATATTTTTCCTATACTGTGGGGCATCATGCGCCAGCCGCCAGGCCGTTTTTAAAACATATTATCTGCAACCCAAACCAGAGTAGAGCCATAACAATGCTTGCCAAGCCCGACACCCGTTGGGGTGCTTTCGCCATTCACCTTGCCATTAGTGGCATAATTTTTGTGGTGCTGGCCGCAATTATTGTACTGGTTTGGTATCCGGGATTCCTGTTTAGAACCGACGGCGGCTGGCAGGGCATTCGCTTGATTGCCGGTATCGACTTGATTCTGGGCCCATTGTTAACGCTGATCGTTTACAACCGCGCGAAAAAGAGCCTGCCTTTTGACCTGGCTGTGATCGGCGCCATCCAAGTATCAGCGCTGGCCGTGGGTTGTTGGCTGGTTTACCAGGAGCGGCCGATTGCAGTGATCTATGCCGATAATACATTTAGTACGATGTCCAGAAATTCGTTTGCCTTCAATGATATCGAGCCGGACTCGATAGCACTGCTTGCCGGGCAGAAAAAACCCGTGTGGATTTACGTGCAAGACATAGTTGGTTTTCCCGGAGAAACAAAACTGCAAACTTTCAAGCGACTCGGACCACCACATCTGCGCACCCAAAAATACCAGTCACTGGATGAGAACATGGATGCGCTGTTCGCATCCGGCTTAAGTGAGGTCGAGGGCTATGAGAAGCCAGAA
The DNA here is from genome assembly GCA_013043705.1 of Pseudomonadales bacterium. Taxonomy (GTDB): domain Bacteria; phylum Pseudomonadota; class Gammaproteobacteria; order Pseudomonadales; family UBA7434; genus UBA7434. The sequence goes on along the minus strand of JABDNS010000031.1, from coordinate 4,999 downwards.
CAGGAAAGCCTGCGCTTTTACAGGCTACAAGGAAGGTATTTCGAAGGTTACCTGGCGTTCCATCCGAATAAGGGGCTGGTCGATACAATTATCACAAACCCAACCAATTACGACGGTATCCAGGAAGGCTAACGACGCGCACTATTGCGACGCTATTAGCAGAACTCGCTATTTGCGCAATTTTCTGCCCAGCTAGTAATTTTGCTGCCACCCCAGGTAGGCGTTAACGTGTAGATATCAGCCGCCGTCAGACCTTTCACTGCCGCCGGTGTGATCTGGATAACACCATCAACCACCGATACCGAGCCAACCGCCGCGTAGGTAGTAGAAGCATTGATGCCGTTGGTGCCAAGATCGCAGTCGGCCAGCGGTTTTGTGATCGAACAAATTTCTACTGCCCCTTTATAAGGCGCGGCTGCCAATACGATTTCGGCGTAAGCCGCTTTCTTGGTATAAGTGCTGTAAGCGGGCAGCGCCACCGCCGCCAGGATGCCGATAATCGCTACGACTATCATCAGCTCTATCAAAGTAAAACCTTTTTGAGTTTGGGGTTTTTTCTTCATCACTATCTGCCCGACTATTTGGAAAAAAATTCTTAAGCTGTTAAAACAAGCTAAATAAAAGTGTAGACAATACTCAACGGCAAAACAAATTTCACAATGTAGATGGAGAAATAATTTTCCAATTTTGCGCCACTGCAGCATTTAATTGAGTCAAATTACTAGACTTGAGGCAAAAAAAACGGGGGCACAAGGCCCCCGTTTTTCCTATTAACCGCTTATTAGCAGTAGATAGTGTTCGCACAAGATTCTACCCATGCAGTGATCTGGTCACCAGCCGCGCCAGTAGTAGTCGGCGTAAGCGTGTAAGTATCGCCAGGAACGATGCCTTTCGCAGTACCAGGAGTAACAGTGATAACGCCAGCCGCAACGCCGACTGAAGCAACAACCGCAGAAGCTGCAGAAGTCGGTACACCGTTAACGCCAGTGTTACAGTTAGCAATTGCGTTAGTCAGGGCACAAACTTCGACACCTGCCTTATAAGGGCCAGTTGCCAGCTTGACTTCAGAGAACGCTGCTTTCTTTGTGTAGTTTTGATAGGCAGGCAATGCAACCGCCGCCAAGATGCCGATAATCGCTACAACGATCATCAATTCGATAAGGGTAAAACCTGCTTGCATTTGCTTTTTCATGGGGTACTTCTCCGGGTTAGTAAATAAACTGTTGTGGTTCTTCCTGCTGCTAGGCCCAAACAACCAACATTTTCAATCTTAGACACAGATTTCAGTGTCTGCACGAATATATAGTCAAGTAGCGTGCCAGTTTGGGTTTTTTTTATTCAAAGCCAATAATTTCAAACGCTTAGCAACTGTAAAAGCGTATTTTGCATTTTTAGCCCGACAATATTGCGCGCATGCAGGTCGCAAACTTTGGCTGGGAGTGACAATTCTTGTCAGCAAATGACGGCTTGCGTAATCCATACTGCACGCCAAAGCAACTGGAGGCGGCTCAATACCAGCCACCCGCATTCTTTCCAGGCCGCCCGGGAACAAAATTGCACCACCCGAGGGCTGCATTGGCACGAGCACCGAATGCCGATTAGTGCTCGAAAGTATTAAATTATCAATGTCTTGGAAAATCTCGTTGCTATACTTTTGTGTGCAGATAAAGAACCGCTGCGGCGCGCATAGCGCCTGGCTGGAAATGAGACGGGGCCGCACCGCGCTGCCGGCCCTGCTGTTGATCAAACATAGCGCGAGCCATAGGGGAAATCATTAAGTCATGAATGCCAATGTAGTCATGCCGCTGTCGGGCGTTGCAAGGCGCCTGATCGCCGACCAGATCATCGACGAAAACACCGCGCAAGAAGCTTTGCAGGGCGCCTCACAGCAAAGCCAGTCGCTGGTGTCTTATCTCGTTCAAAACGGGCTCGCCGATGGTGAGCGCATTGCTAACTCTATTTCCGAAGAGTTCGGCACACCACTATTCGATGTTCGCTCGTTACGCAAGACTGCGCTGCCAACCGAGTTGGTCGATCCCAAGCTGGTGAAGAACCACCACGCGATGCCCCTGTTCAAACGCGGCAACCGTTTGTTCATTGGCGTTTCCGACCCCACCAATTTACGTGCGCAGGATGAAATCAAATTTCATACCGGCCTGAGCACCGAATGTATCCTGGTAGAGGAAGGGGCATTAGCCGATGCCATCGTAAAGTATCTTGATGATGAAGAAGTCGCCTTTGGCCAAAAGCTTGCCAGCCTGGACGATGCAGGCCTGGAAGACCTTGATATCCAGGCGGTTGATGAGGATGGCGACAATAACGAAGCCAACGATTCGGATGTAGACGACACACCCATCGTGCGATTCGTTAATAAGGTGTTAGTAGATGCTATCCAGGGCGGCGCTTCGGATATTCATTTTGAACCCTACGAGAAAACCTACCGCGTGCGTTTTCGCGCAGACGGTATATTAAAAGAAGTCACGAAGCCGCCAACTAACCTGGCGCCGCGATTGGCAGCGCGACTAAAAGTTATGTCGAAAATGGACATCTCGGAACGCCGCGTACCGCAAGACGGCCGGATCAAAATGAAGCTGTCGAAAACGCGCGCCATCGATTTTCGTGTTAACACACTGCCAACGCTTTATGGCGAAAAAATCGTGCTACGTATTCTCGACCCTTCGACTGCGCAAATGGGCATCGATGCGTTGGGCTATGAAGAAGACCAGAAAAAACTCTACCTGGATGCGCTGCATGAACCACAAGGCATGATTCTGGTTACCGGCCCAACCGGTAGTGGTAAAACGGTTTCGCTGTACACCGGCCTTAACATTCTAAACACCACCGAGCGTAATATTTCCAGCGCCGAGGATCCGGTAGAGATTAACGTCGATGGGATCAATCAGGTACACGTAAACGCGAAAGTCGGCCTGACTTTCGCCGAGGCGCTGCGCTCATTCCTGCGACAGGATCCCGATGTCATCATGGTTGGCGAGATTCGCGACCTTGAAACTGCCGAAATTTCAATCAAAGCAGCACAAACTGGCCACATGGTAATGTCGACCCTGCACACTAACAGCGCACCAGAAACGATTACGCGCCTGTTAAATATGGGCGTGCCGGCGTTTAACGTGGCGACTTCCGTATCGCTGGTTATCGCGCAACGACTGGCTCGACGCCTGTGCGATCATTGCTCTGAGCCTGCCGACCTGCCCCATGAAACGCTGCTGGCAGAGGGATTCAAAGAAGAGAACCTGGAAGCCACCCAGGTTATGCGCCCGGTTGGCTGCGATAAATGCAACAATGGCTACAAAGGCCGGGTCGGAATCTATGAAGTTGTTCGCATCACGCCGGACTTGCAACGTATTATTATGGAAGGCGGTAACTCGCTGGAACTAGCCAAGGCTGCGAAGGAACTGGGTTTCAAGCCGCTGCGTGAATCCGGGCTACTGAAAGCGGCCAAGGGCATAACCAGCCTGGAAGAAGTTAACCGGGTAACGAAAGACTAAGCCGTTGGCGAGCGCAGTGGAAAATCCCGCCTCGCTAAAGTCATCGTAAGCCTTACTTAAAACGCGAACATCGTAAACAACCTGGAAAGAGATACGCAATGGCAACGCAAACCGCCAAAATGCAAACCTACGTTTGGGAAGGCAAAGACCGAAGCGGCAAGATCGCCAAGGGCGAACTCACAATCGGCAACCAGGCGTTAGCCAAGGCACAGCTGCGCAAGCAGGGCATCGTTGTAAAAACGGTGAAGCGCAAGCCAAAGCCATTGTTTGGCGAACGCTCCAAAGCAATCAAGCCCATGGACATCGCTGTATTCACGCGTCAGTTGGCAACCATGCTCAAAGCCGGTGTGCCGCTGGTGCAGGCCTTCGATATTGTTGCCGAGGGGCTAGACAACGCCTCGATGCGAAAACTGGTTATCGACATGAAAAACGATGTCGCGTCGGGTGCCGGCCTGGCCAACTCTTTAACCAAACACCCCAAATATTTCGACGACCTGTTTTGCAACCTGGTCAACGCCGGTGAGCAATCCGGTGCACTGGAAACGATGCTCGATCGCGTTGCCACCTACAAAGAAAAAACCGAGATCCTCAAGGGCAAAATAAAGAAAGCGATGACCTACCCCATTGCAGTTGTGGTGGTTGCCATTGTGGTAACCGCACTGCTGCTGGTAAAGGTGGTGCCGCAATTCGCCGAAACCTTCAGCAGCTTTGGTGCTGACCTGCCCGCGTTTACACAATTTGTTGTGATGTTATCGGAATGGGCGCAGGCGAACTGGCTGATCGGCCTTGTCATGATTATCGCGGGTTCTTTTGCGTTCGGGCAGGCTCGCGAACGCTCGCAGGCATTTTCCGACTGGTTCGATAGCATCATGCTTAAGATGCCCGTGGTCGGGGAAATTATCGAAAAATCAGTGGTCGCGCGCTTCGGTCGCACGCTGGCCACAACATTTTCTGCCGGTGTGCCGTTGGTCGACTCGCTCGATTCCGTGGCTGGCGCGGCGGGTAATGCGGTTTACAAAAAAGCGATTTTCGAAATTCGCGATGAAGTGACCGCGGGCTTGCAGTTAAACCAGGCGGTTAAAAACACCGGGATCTTTCCTACCATGCTGATCCAGATGATTTCGATTGGTGAAGAGTCCGGTGCGCTCGACGAAATGTTGGAAAAAGTAGCGCTGCACTATGAGGCTGAAGTGGATAACTCTATCGATAGCCTCACTGCACTGCTCGAGCCACTCATCATGTCGGTGCTCGGCGTGCTGGTTGGCGGCCTGATGATTGCCATGTACCTGCCAATCTTCCAGCTCGGCAACGTCATGTAAAACCGGCGCTATACAGTTCGAAAAAGGGTGCTAGCTGGCGCCCTTTTTCTTGCCCGCAACCCAAGCACAGGATTCAATACTACCGACCATGCAAGCACTGCAATACCTGCTCGAAAACCAAACCGCGTTTATCAGCACAGTTGCCATCATCAGCTTGATGGTTGGCAGCTTCCT
>JABDNS010000024.1 GCA_013043705.1 Pseudomonadales bacterium | reverse complement strand
TCTCTCGCTCGGCTTCTGCTTGCTTCGCAATTGCCCTGATCATGCTTTCATCCAGATCCACATGCTTGATTTCAACGTTGGATACCTTGATTCCCCACGCATCGGTCTGCTTGTCGAGTATTTGCTGGATATCAGCGTTAAGCTTTTCTCGCCCGGCTAACATATCATCCAGTTCATGCTGCCCTAATACCGAACGCAGTGTCGTCTGCGACAGCTGGCTGGTAGCCTCCAGGAAATCTTCAACCTGGATTATTGCTAGCTGCGAATCAACGACCTTAAAGTAAAGAACCGCATTCACCTTTACTGATACATTATCCCTGGATATAACATCCTGGGTTGGAACGTCCATGACTACTGTGCGCATATCTACACGCACCATTTGCTGCAGTACAGGAATAATAATAATCAAGCCGGGGCCTTTAACCTTGTAGAAACGGCCGAGCATAAATACCACGCCTCGCTCATATTCCCGCAATACACGAAACATGTAGAAAAGTAGCGCCAGCACCATACTTGCAATGGCGAGGGTAAAAGTACTAAAGCCGCCCATAATAATTATCTCTTCAATTGATTAATCTTCCAGTTTAAGTACCTGCAATCGCAGTCCGTCAACACCACTCACATGTATGCGGTCGTTGGGAGATAATGGCTGGTTACAGTCTACTTGCCACAATTCCCCATCAAAGCGCGCCATCGCTTGCCCATTATGCATAGTTTCTATGCTGCCATTGGTATTTATCAAATGCGAGAGATCACCAAGAATCTCGTTACGCCTTGTTTTGACCATGAGGCGAGCGATTAGAAAAACCAGAGCGAGGCTGAATACCGCAACCGCCGCAATAATGGGTAAAGCTATGCGATACCCGGGTAATTCTGTATCCATCAAAATAATCGAGCCAATGACGAAAGAAATTGTACCGCCAAGCCCCAGCACACCAAAGCTAGGCGACAGTGCCTCAGCAATAATCAGGGCGATACCCAGCACCAACAGTGCAACTCCCGTATAACTCACCGGTAAAACCTGGAAGGCGTACATTGCAAGTAGTAAACACAAGGCGCCGGCTATACCCGGCACACCCATACCGGGGTTGGAAAACTCAAAAAACAGGCCGTACACGCCAATCATCATTAAAATATAAGCGACGTTGGGATTTGTGATGGTTGCCAGAAATTCGTTGCGCCAGTCTGGCTCGTGCAACACCACTTTGACTGTACTGGTGTCCAGCGTAATGGCTTTCTCATGAATAATAAATTCCCGCTTATCAAGAACTTCTAATAGCTCGCCAATATTATTTGCAAGCGCATCGATAACGCCTAGCTCTAGCGCTTCTTCCGCATTCAGGCTAGCGCCGTCCCTGACAGCCTTTATTGCCCAATCTACATTGCGATTACGCAATCGGGCCAGGCCCTCTATGTAGGCGATCGCGTCATTAATGATTTTCTTTTCCATGGCAGTGCCCGTAATGGCAGGTTCATCTGCACTCACTGAGTCGTCGCCGTTGCCGGTTGCCTGCCGCTGCTGGGTTGAGCCGGGCTCAGCTGCTCCAGGCGCGGGCGATTGCGGCGCTTTACCCTTGCCAGGCAGCCCCGGCAAAGATGGCGTAGCAATCTGCACAGGTGTGGCAGCGCCAAGGTTGGTCGCCGGAGCCATTGCGGCAAAATGGCAGGCATACAGAATATAGGTGCCAGCGCTCGCGGCACGCGCGCCTGCCGGTGCGACGTAACAGGCGACTGGAATCCTGGAAGCCAGGATGGCCTGGATAATATCGCGCATTGCCAGGTCGAGCCCCCCAGGCGTATCGATTCGCAAAATAACGAATGGCGCGTTTTGCTGCTGTGCCTGTTCGAGACCCCGCAACACATAATCGGACGAAGCTGGCCCAATTGCACCGACAAGGTCGAGTTGCCATACAGCGTTGTTTGCGTGAAGCCCGGATGAGAATCCAAGACAGAAAGCCAGCAACAGGCCTCGCCACGATTTTATTTGAACAAATGAACACCAGGTAATTGCCATACACAGCACCTCGAATTGCCCCACGATAGGCTAACGGCAAAGCACGTACGCTTATCTGAGCATACTAACTTGTTTACGCTGTTGGCGAGAGGGCGCCATTCGATAAAATACGTGGTCCATTGCAGCAGGTTGTTACCCGCAAGCAATCGTATATACGCTTAAGTTATTACACTTAAGCCATTAAATAGCTAAATTCGCAGCGCTATTATAAATAAAATACCCTTACTGTGTTATTCAAGCCTGTAAGGAAAACGTTTGCGGCGAACCAAGTACAGGAATGTTATTGCAAATCGTACGGATGAGATTTAACAACGGTGGAATATGTAGCCCCAGCAAAGGCAGGCCTGAATTCAACACTGCGACAGCAAGCTCACGCGACGGATCGGCCCAGCAAAGCTTGTTAGCCAAACCCAAATGACCGTAGGCGTGACGACTTTGCGGGCCCCAAATACCCACCGGGTCATCACCGAGCATCATTCCCGCGCTATAGCGCATAGGAATTAAAAGCGTTCTATCGAGGCCGCGATTCCCATACTCCTGGATGGTTCGCGCTACGGTTTGCGCTTTACAAATACGCTTTCCGTTATAGGCGCCTTTGTCGAGAAGCATTTGAAAGAACGCAGACATTTCGTCCGCCGTTGCAACCAAATTGCCGGATGGAATAACAGCTTCCTGGAAGCGCGGGTCATTGCAGGCCTTTTCAACATTCGGCAATGTCTCACCCAGTGCGCGCTTGATAAACTTGCCCGTCAACAGGCCCGGCCGAAAGCCGGTATGATAGTGCATCGCCAATTCATGAAGATGTTGGCCATCAATGCCATAGCTAAAGAATTTCATTGCCATTGGCTGGCGAATTTTTTTGTCGATATATTCCGTAATGGATGAACCAGTAACCTTTTTCACCACTTGCTCAAGTACAAACCCGCCGGTAATTGCGTGATACGCCAGTTGCGAGCCGTCGGTAATAATCGGCTTGGCATCACACAATAATCGCCAAATTTCTTCTTCGTCCCACAATGTATCCACCGTTGCATTGGCCGGCAAGCCGGGGATGCCGCCCCTATGTGCCAGGATCTGGTGGATGGTGATATTCTGCTTTCCGTGCTTCGCAAACTCTGGCGTATAAAACGCCACCGGGTCCATAACATTAACCAGCCCCTCCTCCGCCAGCATGTGCATTAGCAAGGCAGTTACCGCTTTTGAACTTGAAAAAATGCAGAACGGTGAATCGGGCGTGACCAGTGTTTTTTTTGTATGCACAGTATCTTTAGGGCCGTTGCCGCTTATGTGGCCCACCGAGCGCGACAGGATCAACTCACCTTTGTGCCGCACGCTGATTGAAATAGCTGGATGAATTCCCGTTTTGTATAATTTCAGCGTCTGCTGCCAAATCGCATCGACATTGCCTTGCGCAAGGCCAAGCTGCCCAGGCGCCACTTCTCTCTGCGCATCAAAACTGACGACCGATTGCAGATCTTTGGGAACATCGCAGGCCTGCAGAAAGTTTTTTCGGATAAAACTCATAATAATACTCGGTGAAATACTCTGCCATTCATTCAGGCCGGGCAATAAGCGCAATCAGGCTGCGTACTCAAGTATAAGGTATTCAATGATTTGTTCCGATTCGAATAAACCCGTATCGGTGTTGACATCGTACAGGTAGGGAATGCCCATTTTACCCTCACGCGCCTGTAAATCCCTGCGGTTGGCAAGCTTGCTTTCAGGTTCAATATCAAAGGCTTCGCGCAATGTCGGCGGCAACCACTCTGCTAGTTCGGTACGACCGCAACTGCGCAGTACATACGATAACTCCAACTGGCACAACAGTTCGCGCACCGGCCTGGCGAAGGGGCTGGCCTCGAAACTGAATAGCTCCAACGGGGAAGCAGGTGCTTCTCGCGACGGCCTGGCCTTGATACCGCGCGACAAGCGAGCGCCACTGGCAAGCGAAGAGCTAAAAGTTTGTAGCCCACCCAAACGCCATTTTAGAGGCAGCTCGCCAGAACCGTAGGTTTCATACAAGTAGCGCACAATGTCCAGCGACTCGTACATCTCAGTATCGGTATTATCGTCTATCAGGAAGGGAAACTGCGCCTTGCCACCTAACCTTATGGCTTCCGGCCGATAGCGTACACCGGCTTTCGGGCAAGGCAAAATAAGCGCATCCAGGTTGAGCTCAGTGAGCGCCTCGCGAACCAGTCGACAGTACGGGCAATTCTCGATATCGTACAGACGCAATAATTTTTCCGGCTGCTTGCTTTCGGCACTCGACCGAATTCCGGCAAAACCGCGCAGTGATGACGTTAACGCAGAAGTAAATAAATTAATCATAGGCAGACCAAAAAGGGGTCGGTGACAAATCGGAATCGTTCCGAT
>JABDNS010000023.1 GCA_013043705.1 Pseudomonadales bacterium | reverse complement strand
CTGATTGCTCTGTCTTTGTATTCATCTATTCAACTATGTCGTGGCAGGCCAGGAGGGAATCGAACCCCCAACCTTCGGTTTTGGAGACCGACGCTCTGCCAATTGAGCTACTGGCCTGCTGTACTTAACTCCGTTCATCGATCACGGCGGTGTAACCCGGCGCGTTCAGTTACTCACTCGATAATTTTCGATACGACGCCGGCGCCGACGGTGCGGCCGCCTTCGCGGATCGCAAAGCGCAGGCCTTCGTCCATCGCGATTGGCGCGATCAACTCGACCTTCATCTGTACGTTGTCGCCAGGCATCACCATCTCAACGCCTTCGGGCAGTTCGCAAGCACCGGTAACGTCGGTGGTGCGGAAGTAGAACTGCGGGCGGTAGCCTTTGAAGAACGGCGTGTGGCGGCCGCCTTCGTCTTTGCTCAACACATACACTTCGGCTTCAAACTTGGTGTGCGGCTGGATTGAACCGGGCTTGGCCAGTACCTGGCCGCGCTCAACCTCTTCACGCTTGGTGCCACGCAACAGCGCGCCGATGTTCTCGCCCGCGCGACCTTCATCGAGCAGCTTGCGGAACATCTCGACACCGGTACAGGTGGTGGTTTGCGTATCTTTGATACCCACAATCTCAACTTCATCGCCGGTGTTGATAATGCCGCGCTCAACCCTGCCGGTTACTACCGTGCCGCGACCGGAGATCGAGAACACGTCTTCGATAGGCATAATGAATGCGCCATCGATAGCACGCTCGGGCTCGGGGATGTAAGAGTCCAGCGTTTCCAAAAGCTTTTTAACCGCTGTCGTCCCCAGCTCGTTGTCATCTTTGCCTTCCAGTGCCATCAGCGCAGAGCCTGGAATGATGGGCGTATCGTCGCCGGGGAATTCGTAGGTGTCGAGCAGCTCGCGCAGCTCCATCTCTACCAGCTCCAGCATCTCGTTGTACTCTTCCGAGCCCGCACCGCCGCAGTCGTCGGCCAGCAGGTCAGCTTTGTTCAGGAACACAATAATGTACGGTACGCCAACCTGGCGGCTGAGCAGGATGTGCTCGCGCGTTTGTGGCATTGGGCCATCGGTGGCGCCGCAAACCAAAATAGCGCCGTCCATTTGCGCGGCACCGGTGATCATGTTCTTCACATAGTCGGCGTGCCCCGGGCAATCCACGTGCGCGTAGTGGCGATTCGGTGTGTCGTATTCCACGTGCGAGGTCGCAATCGTAATGCCGCGCTCTTTCTCTTCCGGCGCGTTATCAATACCGTCAAACGCTACCGCTGCACCTGCGCCAAACGCCTCTGCTGCAACACGCGTGAGCGCTGCTGTTAGCGTTGTTTTGCCGTGGTCTACGTGACCAATCGTGCCCACATTGACGTGGGGTTTTGTGCGTTCAAACTTTTCTTTTGCCACTTTTCTGCTCCCGAATGTTTAAGACATCAACTTATAAATAAATGAGGCCGGCTTAACCGGCGTTCTTGCTAATCACTTCCTCGGCGACGTTTTTCGGCGCTTCGGCGTACTTTTCAAATTCCATGGTGAAGGTTGCCCTGCCCTGCGTGGCACTTCGCAAATCGGTTGCGTAGCCAAACATTTCGGCCAGCGGCACTTCAGCATCGATAACCTTACCCGAGGCGTTTTCATCCATACCGGCAATCATGCCGCGACGACGGTTCAAATCGCCCACTACATCGCCCATGTTTTCCTCTGGCGTTACCACTTCAACTTTCATGATTGGCTCGAGTAACACCGCACCGCCTTCGCTTGAAAGCTTTTTGGTCGCCATCGAAGCCGCTACTTTAAAGGCCATTTCATTCGAGTCAACATCGTGGAATGAACCATCGTAAAGCGTAGCCTTCAAACCGAGCAGCGGATAACCAGCGACAACACCATTCTGCATTTGCTCCGCGATACCCTTTTCAACCGCGGGAATATATTCCTTGGGCACCGCACCGCCAACAATCTCGTTAACGAACTCCAGCCCTTCTGCACTCTCGTCGTCTGCAGGCTCAAACTTCACCCATACGTGGCCGTATTGGCCACGACCACCGGATTGGCGAACAAACTTACCTTCAATATCGCAAGTATTGCGAATCGCTTCGCGATAGGCCACCTGCGGCTTGCCAATGTTTGCCTCAACGTTGAACTCGCGACGCATACGGTCGACAAGAATATCGAGGTGTAGCTCACCCATACCAGAGATGATGGTTTGCCCCGTCTCTTCGTCGGTTTTAACGCGGAACGAAGGGTCTTCCTGCGCTAACTTGCCCAGCGCAATGCCCATTTTTTCCTGGTCGGGCTTTGACTTCGGTTCTACTGCCACAGAGATAACCGGCTCCGGAAATTCCATCCGCTCCAGCGTAATGACATCATCCACCGAGCACAGTGTGTCACCCGTAGTGACATCCTTCAGGCCGATACCCGCAGCGATGTCGCCCGCGAGCACTTGCTTTATTTCTTCGCGGTTATTCGAGTGCATCTGCACCATACGGCCGATACGTTCTTTCTTGCTTTTGACCGGGTTATAAACACTGTCGCCGGAGTTCAGCGTACCCGAGTAGACCCGGAAGAAAGTGAGCGTACCAACGAACGGGTCAGTCGCAATTTTGAACGCCAGCGCAGCAAACGGTGCATTGTCGTCTGCTTCGCGCGTGGCAACGGTTTCGTCCTTGTCGTCCAGCACGCCTTCAATGGCCTTAACTTCATTTGGCGAAGGCATATATTCGATAACGGCGTCGAGCACCGCCTGAACACCCTTGTTCTTGAACGCCGAGCCACCAAGCACAGGCACGATTTCATTGGCTAGCGTGCGCGCACGAATGCCCTGCTTGATTTCTTCTTCAGTAAGCTCAATGCCTTCAAGATACTTTTCCATTAGCTCGTCGTTTGCTTCAGCGGCAGCCTCGATCATAAGCTCGCGCATTTCGTTACAAACGTCCTGCATATCAGCGGGAATATCGGCGTACTCAAACGTCGTACCCATATCCTCTTCGTTCCAGAGAATGGCCTTCATTTTTATCAGGTCAACCACGCCTTTGAAGTCTTCTTCCGAGCCAATAGCCATCTGCAGCGGCACGGCGTTGGCCCCCAGGCGTTCTTTCAGCTGATCGACCACCATTTGAAAGTCGGCGCCGGCGCGGTCCATTTTGTTTACAAAAACCATGCGTGGCACATGGTATTTGTTCGCCTGCCGCCAAACGGTTTCAGTTTGGGGCTGCACGCCCGACGAGCCGCACAGCACTACCACCGCGCCGTCGAGCACACGCAATGAGCGCTCTACTTCAATGGTGAAGTCAACGTGCCCGGGGGTATCGATAATGTTAATGCGATGCTGGTCGAACTGCTGCTGCATACCAGCCCAAAAACAGGTGGTCGCGGCAGAGGTAATCGTAATACCTCGCTCCTGCTCCTGCTCCATCCAATCCATGGTCGCCGCGCCATCGTGCACCTCGCCGATTTTGTGGGAAAGGCCGGTATAGAACAGCACGCGCTCGGTGGTAGTGGTTTTACCAGCGTCAACGTGTGCGACGATACCAATGTTGCGATAGCGAGTGATAGGGGTTTTACGTGCCACGGTGGCTACTCCCAAAAATTAGTCAGTAATCGGGCTGCCTGCAGTTTTCCCTGCAAACAGCGAAGTTTCAGTCTAGAAGCGAAAATGCGAGAACGCCTTGTTGGCGTCGGCCATTCGATGCACATCTTCTTTCTTCTTCACAGCGGCGCCTTTGCCCTGCGACGCGTCGATGATTTCACCGGCCAAACGAGCAGGCATGGATTTTTCACCACGACCGCGCGAGTACTCCACCAACCAACGCATGGATAGCGTTTCGCGTCGTGAAGGGCGAACCTCGACAGGCACCTGGTAGGTTGCACCACCTACGCGACGGGATTTAACTTCCACCCGCGGAGCGATGGTGTCGAGCGCTTCCTGGAAGGACTCCACCGGGTCGCTGCCGGATTTCTCTTTAACGATATCCAGCGCGCCATAGACAATGCGCTCAGCGACAGATTTCTTGCCGCTAACCATTACATGGTTCATGAACTTTGCGAGGGTGACGTTACCGTACTTAGGATCAGGCAGGATTTCGCGCTTGGCGGCAACTCTTCTTCTTGGCATGTTATTTCCTCTTTCAGGCTTCCCCAAGACTCATTGCAGACGAACTGCAACCGCTTGGCCTTACTTTGGTCGCGCCGCTTGCGCAGCACTGCTGTGGGTAAAGGCGGGTTTCGGGCGGGGATTACCTGTGTTGGTTAGCTGTATTGGTTAAATAGACGAATAGGAATTCGTTCAGTAGTTCTAAAATTAGCTCTTGGGTCGTTTGGCGCCATACTTCGAGCGGCCTTGCTTACGATCGGCCACACCCTGGGTATCCAGCGTGCCGCGAACCGTGTGGTAGCGAACGCCCGGCAAATCCTTGACACGACCACCGCGAATCAACACCACGCTGTGCTCTTGCAGATTGTGGCCTTCACCACCAATGTAAGACGACACTTCGTAGCCGCTGGTCAGGCGCACACGGCAGACCTTTCGCAGCGCCGAGTTTGGCTTCTTCGGCGTGGTGGTATAAACGCGTGTGCAAACGCCGCGACGCTGCGGGCAGGCTTGCAGTGCGGGCACGTCGGTCTTTTTAACCTTGCGCTTTCTTGGCTTACGCACCAGCTGGTTAATCGTCGCCATTAAAAATTACTCCAAATTCAATGTGTTACGCCAAAATGCAGGGCATATTTGCCAGCGCTTACAGGCCAATTCGGGCGCGCAAATGAGACGGCGATAGCAGGCCCTGCATTCCGCGGAGCGCGAATTCTATAGAGCAGCTGTTGCGCCGTCAACTGCGGCGTCGGCAGGGGGCAGGATTTCGCAGATCCGAGCGCATTCGAAGCCGGGTTGCGGCTGCTAATTCCTCGCATGGGCAACCGCAGCGCCGCCAGGCATGCGGATATCGTCGATCATATTCTGCACCTCGGCAGGCACTGGCGCGGTAAACCTACTCACACTTAAAGCTGTCGCTATATTGAGCAGCATGCCGATAAAGCCGATGCCCTCGGGCGAGATGCCCAGCAGCCAGTGATCGGCACTATTCATGTCAGGCGCGTAGAATTTGAAGTACGCGATATAGCAGAACGTGAAAACCAGGCCCAGCGACATGCCAGCAATCGCACCCTCCTTATTCACCCGCTTGCTAAAAATACCCAGCAGGATCGCCGGAAATAGCGAAGCTGCGGCAAGCCCGAAGGCAAAGGCAACAACCTGGGCAACAAAAGCCGGCGGGTAAATACCGAACAAGCCGGCGATGCAAATCGCCACGGCCGCCGCGATACGCGCATACAGCAACTCCTGTTGCTCGGTAATTTGCGGCATTAACGTTTGTTTCAACAAATCGTGCGAGATAGCGCTTGAGATAACCAGCAACAGCCCCGCCGCTGTGGATAACGCCGCCGCTACGCCACCGGCCGCAACCAGCGCAATCACCCAGCCAGGCAAATTGGCAATTTCGGGATTGGCCAGCACCATAATATCCCTGTCGATGTAAAGCTCGTTCGACGAAGTGGTTGGCTGGTTGTCTAACTGTCGCTGGCCATACTTTCCGGTTTCACCGCTGAACACGGGCTTGGTCGGCGATAGCGCTGCACCCGCAGCGTACTGCATCAGGCCATCCTGGTTTTTATCCTGCCAAGCCAGCAAGCCGGTGCTTTCCCAGTTTGCAAACCACTCCGGCGCTTCGCTGTATGCTGTGTTGTGAACGGTATCGACCAAGTTAAGCCTGGCAAATGCAGCAACTGCGGGTGCGGTGGTGTACAGAATGGCGATAAATACCAGCGCATAGCCTACCGAGCGCCGCGCGTCAGAGACTTTGGGTACGGTGAAAAAGCGAACCAATACGTGCGGTAACCCGGCAGTGCCAAACATTAACGCGGCGGTAATCGCGAACACATCGATGCTGGACTTGCTGCCTTGCGTATACGCGCTAAACCCCAGGTCGCGCAATACGGCGTCGAGTTTTTCAAGCACCGACAGACCCGAAGCGCTGCCGTCCGGATTGATAATCTCGGCACCAAAACCCAGCTGCGGCAAGGGTACGCCGGTAAACATAATAGAAATAAAAATCGCCGGCACCATATAGGCAAAAATCAGCACACAATATTGCGCGACCTGTGTGTAGGTAATGCCCTTCATACCGCCGAGTACCGCGTACATGAATACCACGGCCATACCAACGATAACGCCGGTGTTAACTTCAACTTCCAGGAATCGCGAGAACACGATGCCCACACCGCGCATCTGCCCGGCGACATAAGTAAACGAAACAAAAATAAGACAAACGACAGCCACGGTGCGCGCGGTTTTTGAGTAATAGCGCTCGCCGATAAAATCGGGCACAGTAAAGCGACCAAACTTGCGCAAATAAGGAGCGAGCAAAAGCGCCAGTAATACGTAGCCGCCGGTCCAGCCGAGCAGGTAAACAGAGCCATCGCGACCAATAAAAGAAATGATGCCCGCCATGGAAATAAACGACGCGGCGCTCATCCAGTCGGCAGCGGTCGCCATGCCATTCACAACCGGATGCACGCCGCCACCGGCAACATAAAAATCTTTGGTAGAGCCTGCTCGTGACCAGAACGCTATACCAATATATAGCGCGAACGATGCGCCGACAAACAAGTAGGTAAGCATCTGCGTGCTCATTGCGCCGGCCTACCGTCTGCATGGTCTGTTTCCAGCGGCTTGGCGCTCGCGCCAAAGCCAGCGTCATTGTCATCGTCCACGCCAAAACGGCGCTCAATAACGCTTATCCGCCAGGCATAGATGAAAATAAGCGCAACAAAAACATAAATGGCGCCCTGTTGGGCGAACCAGAAGCCGAGCTTGAAACCGAACAAAGAAAATTGATCCAGCCAGTCGACCAGCAAAATGCCGCAGCCAAATGAAACCGCAAACCAAACCGCTAGCAATATGGCCAACAAACGTAGGTTCGCATGCCAATAGGCTTTAGCGTTGTTCTCGGAAATTACGTCGCGGCCGTGATGGCCAGCGGGAGGAAGGTTTTCACCTTGATGGTGGTAAGGTTTCTCTGGCATGGGTTTTTAATATTGGGGACAGTTTACTTTGTCAGTTAACTGAAAAAGTAAACTGTCCCCTTGGTTTCGCGTGCCACGGCAATTTTACTCGCCGCTTGAACCTGCAACTTCCTGGTTAGCATCGGTCGCTTCAGCATTTGTATCTGTCGCGTCGCCAGCTTCTGCAGTGCTTGCAGCCTCAACGGCGTCACCCGTTTCGGCGCTCAATGCCTCTTGCAACTCAGCTTCAAGCTCGTCGGTGCTGCGGGTAAGGAACTCTTCCCCTTCCGCTTCGCGACGCGCCTTGCGCTCGGCATGGTAAGCAAGCCCGGTACCAGCTGGTATCAATCTGCCCACCACTACGTTTTCTTTCAAGCCGCGCAGGTAATCGCGCTTGCCGGTAACCGCAGCCTCGGTAAGTACCCGCGTTGTTTCCTGGAACGAGGCCGCCGAAATAAAGCTTTCTGTAGCTAGTGATGCCTTGGTAATACCCAGCAGCTCGCGCTCGTAAATCGCGGGCTGCTTGTCTTCGGCAACCACTTCCTCGTTCTCGTTCAAGACTGCGGTGTATTCGACCTGGTCGCCACGAATAAAGCCGGTATCCCCCGCATTCTGGATAGTTACCTTGCGCAACATCTGGCGCAAAATAACTTCAACATGCTTGTCGTTAATCTTAACGCCCTGCAGTCGATACACTTCCTGGATTTCGTTAACGATGTACTTGGCGAGTTCGCGAACGCCTTTCAAGCGCAGAATATCGTGCGGCGCCAGTGGGCCCTCCGATACAATTTCGCCCTTTTCAACGTGCTCACCTTCAAACACGCTAAGCGTACGCCATTTCGGAATCAGCGCTTCGTAGTGATCTTTGCCATCCGGCAAGGGCTTTCCGTCGGTCGGCGTAATAACCAGTCGACGCTTGCCCTTGGTTTCCTTACCAAAGCTCACCATGCCGCTGATTTCCGCAAGGATCGCAGGCTCCTTGGGCTTGCGTGCTTCAAACAGGTCGGCAACGCGCGGCAAACCACCGGTGATGTCACCCGTTTTCGAACCCTCTTGCGGAATACGCGCAATAACGTCACCAACGCCAACCTTGGCGCCATCGGGCAAATTAAAGATTGCACCGGCTGGCAGGAAGTAATGTGCTGGCTGGTCGGTACCGGCCAGACGCAACTCTTCGCCTTTGCTATCGACCAGCGCGATTGCCGGGCGAATTTCCTTGCCCGCCGCCGGACGTTCCGAAGGATCGATGACCGAGCTGCTGGACAGGCCAGTTAGCTCATCGGTCTGGCTCCTGATAGTAATGCCATCTTCCATGCCGCTGCATTTAACCGTACCGCCCACCTCTGTGATGATGGGGTGCGTATGCGGATCCCATTGTGCAACCGCTTGCCCGGCACCAACTTCGCCATGGTCTTTAACCGACAACACAGCGCCGTAAGGCAGCTTGTAACGCTCGCGTTCGCGGCCGTCCTTGCCGGCAACAGAGAGTTCGCCCGATCGCGATACAACAACTGAATTGCCGTCTTCGCGCTCTACCAGCTTCACGTTGTGCAAGCGTACCTGGCCTTCCTGCTTAACCTGGATGCTATCGACCGCAGTAGCCCGCGAGGCCGCACCACCAATGTGGAACGTACGCATGGTTAGCTGGGTGCCAGGCTCACCAATCGATTGTGCTGCGATTACGCCAACTGCCTCGCCAGTGTTAACCAGGTGACCTCGAGCCAGGTCGCGGCCGTAACACTGCGAGCAAACACCATGGCGCGTGTCACAAGTTATGGCCGAGCGAACCCGCACTTCGTCAACACCGGATGACTCGATACTAGCCATGAGTTTTTCATCGATCATCACACCAGCCGGCACAATGACCTGATCGTCTTCGTGATCGACAACATCTTCGACCGGAACACGACCCAGCACGCGATCACCCAGCGTTTCAATAATGTCGCCACCTTCGATAACCGGCGTCATTAAAAGGCCTTCGCTGGTGCCACAATCGAGCTCGGTAATAACCAGATCCTGCGCAACGTCGACCAGGCGACGCGTCAGGTAACCCGAGTTGGCTGTTTTCAATGCCGTATCAGCAAGACCCTTACGCGCACCGTGCGTAGAAATAAAGTACTGAAGTACGTTCAGGCCCTCGCGGAAGTTCGCGGTAATGGGCGCTTCGATAATCGATCCGTCGGGCTTGGCCATTAGGCCTCGCATTCCAGCCAACTGTCGAATCTGTGCCGGCGAACCCCTTGCGCCCGAGTCGGCATACATGAACACCGAGTTAAACGAGTCCTGAAGCTCCTCTTCCCCATCGCGATTCACGACGGGCTCTTTGGATAAATGCTCCATCATCTTTTTGGAGACAAGATCGTTGGCCCGCGACCAGATATCGATAACTTTGTTGTACTTCTCGCCCTGGGTTACCAGGCCTGAAGCAAACTGTTGTTCTATTTCTTTAACTTCTTCGTCCGCCGCTGCAATAAGCTCGGCTTTTTCATCCGGGATTTCGAAATCGTTAACACCAATCGAGCTACCCGAGCGGGTCGAATATTCAAAACCGGTGTACATCAGCTTGTCGGCAAAGATAACCGTCGCCTTCAGGCCAACTTTTCGATAGCACTGGTTAAGAATGCGCGAAATCGCCTTCTTGTTCATTGCCTGATTGACCATTTCAAAACCCAGCCCTTCGGGAACAATCTCCCAAAGCAGAGCACGACCAACCGTAGTATCCATTACCGCGGTCTTATGCTGGAATTCGCCGTCGTCGTCTTTTACCGACTGGGAAATACGCACTTTAACGCGCGCCTGCAGGTCAACCATATCCGCACCAAACGCACGCGACACTTCGGTCACGTCGGCAAACAGCATGCCTTCGCCCTTGGCGTTGATGCGCTCGCGCGTCATCCAGTACAAACCCAACACCACGTCTTGCGACGGAACGATAATGGGCTCACCACTTGCGGGCGAAAGGATGTTATTGGTGGACATCATCAACGCGCGCGCTTCAAGCTGCGCCTCGATAGTTAGCGGTACGTGCACCGCCATTTGGTCACCATCAAAGTCGGCGTTGTACGCGGCGCAAACCAACGGGTGAAGCTGGATCGCTTTACCTTCAATGAGCACCGGCTCAAAAGCCTGGATACCCAAGCGGTGCAGCGTTGGCGCACGGTTTAGTAGCACCGGGTGCTCGCGAATAACTTCCGCAAGAATATCCCATACTTCAGCCGGCTCTTTCTCTACCATTTTCTTGGCAGCTTTAATCGTGGTAGCCATACCGCGTGCTTCGAGCTTGCCAAAAATAAACGGCTTGAATAACTCCAGCGCCATCTTCTTGGGCAAGCCGCACTGGTGCAACCTGAGCGTAGGGCCAACCACGATTACCGAGCGACCAGAGTAGTCTACGCGTTTACCCAGCAGGTTCTGGCGGAAGCGACCCTGCTTGCCCTTGATCATATCGGCCAGCGATTTTAACGGGCGCTTGTTGGAGCCCGTGATCGCGCGTCCGCGTCGTCCGTTGTCGAGCAATGCGTCTACCGATTCCTGCAGCATGCGCTTTTCATTGCGCACGATGATGTCGGGCGCGTTTAGCTCCAGCAGCCTTTTCAAGCGATTGTTGCGATTGATTACGCGGCGATACAGATCATTCAAATCAGAGGTCGCAAAGCGGCCGCCGTCTAGCGGTACCAGCGGGCGAAGATCTGGCGGAAGTACCGGCAGAATTTCAAGAATCATCCACTCGGGCTTGTTGCCGGAATTCAAAAACGCTTCAATCAATTTAAGGCGCTTGGAGAGCTTTTTGATTTTGGTTTCAGAGTTGGTATTTGGAATTTCTTCACGCAGCTCTGCAACCAACTCTTCGAGGTCAATTGAGGTGAGCAGTGCCTGCACTGCTTCAGCGCCCATCTTCGCCGAGAATTCATCGCCGAACTCTTCCATGGCTTCGAAGTATTGCTCGTCGTTAAGCAACTGGCCGCGCTCTAGCGTGGTCAGGCCCGGGTCGACAACAACATACGATTCGAAATAAAGGATGCGCTCAATTTCGCGCAGCGGCATATCCAGAAACAAGCCAATGCGCGATGGCAGCGATTTCAGGAACCAGATATGCGCAACCGGGCTGGCCAGGTCGATATGACCCATGCGGTCGCGACGCACTTTTGCCAGCGCCACTTCAACGCCGCACTTTTCACAGATAACACCCCTGTGCTTCAGGCGCTTGTACTTGCCGCACAAGCACTCGTAGTCTTTCACCGGGCCAAAAATTTTGGCGCAAAAAAGACCGTCGCGCTCGGGCTTGAAGGTACGGTAGTTGATGGTTTCCGGTTTCTTAACTTCGCCAAAAGACCAAGACTTCACCAGGCTTGGTGATGCAAGGCCAATACGTATGGCGTCAAATTCTTCGACCTGTCCCTGTGCTTTCAGGAGATTTAGTAGATCTTTCAAGGTCAATCCTCCGCTGGATGTGACGGTTGCAGCGCGTGCGCCGCTAATTCATTGCTCGGTGGTTTGCGTAATGCGAACCCGCTCATTCGTTCTCTAGTTCAATGTCGATCCCGAGGGAGCGAATTTCTTTCACGAGTACGTTGAACGATTCGGGCATGCCCGGTTCCATGCGATGGTCGCCATCGACGATGTTTTTATACATCTTCGTACGACCGTTCACATCGTCGGACTTGACCGTTAGCATTTCCTGCAAGGTGTAGGCGGCGCCATAAGCTTCAAGCGCCCAGACCTCCATCTCGCCGAAACGCTGGCCACCAAACTGCGCTTTACCACCCAGTGGTTGCTGGGTAACGAGGCTGTAAGAGCCCGTTGACCGCGCGTGCATCTTGTCGTCGACAAGATGGTTCAGCTTGAGCATGTACATGTAGCCAACCGTTACCGGGCGCTCAAACTGCTCGCCGGTGCGACCATCAACCAGTTCCATCTGGCCGCTGTCAGGCTGGCCCGCAAGACGCAGTAGCTCCTTGATTTCCTCCTCAGCAGCACCGTCGAATACGCAGGTCGCCATCGGCACGCCGCCGGTAAGGTTCCTGGACAGCTCCAGCACTTCCTTATCATTTAGCGAATCCAGGTCTTCAACGCGCCGCGTTGAGCCTGCCTTCTTGTTGTTGTAAATCTTGCCGAGGAAATCGCGCAGCTTGGCCACTGAGGCTTGTTGCTCAACCATCTCGTTGATTTTCTCGCCCAGCCCCTTGGCAGCAAGGCCAAGATGCATTTCGAGCACCTGCCCCACGTTCATACGCGAAGGTACGCCGAGCGGGTTCAGCACGATATCTACCGGCACGCCGTTCTGGTCGAATGGCATATCTTCTTCGGGCACGATAACCGAGATAACCCCCTTGTTACCGTGGCGACCAGCCATCTTGTCGCCAGGCTGGATGCGACGCTTAACGGCCAGGTAAACCTTGACGATTTTCAATACGCCGGGCGCCAGGTCGTCGCCACTTTCAATCTTGCCACGCTTGTCGGCGAGACGCGCATCGAGCAGCTCGCGCTGTTCGTCGAGCTGGCGCTTGGCAGCGTCGAGCAGGTCGTTCAGCTCGGCATTAACCATACGCAATTTGAACCAATCGTCCTGCGGTAGCTCGTCGAGTAACTCGTCGTTAACCGCGCTATTCTTTTTAACACTGCCTGGGCCGCTGTTGACCTTTTTATTCAACAAGGCTGCCCGCAAGCGCTGGAATGTTGCCTGCTCGACGATGCGATACTCGTCGTTAAAGTCTTTGCGGTAGCGCTCGATTTCAGATTTCTCAATCGCCAGCGAACGCTCATCTTTCTCAAGGCCGTCGCGGGTAAAGATCTGCACGTCGATAACTGTACCCTTAACGCTTGAAGGCACACGCAGTGAAGTATCTTTAACATCTGAAGCTTTTTCGCCAAAAATGGCACGCAACAATTTTTCTTCAGGCGTCAGCTGGGTCTCGCCCTTGGGCGTAACCTTGCCCACTAGTATGTCGCCCGCTTTAACTTCAGCGCCAATATAAACAACACCGGATTCATCGAGCTTGTTCAGCGCCGCTTCACCCACGTTCGGAATGTCAGAAGTGATTTCTTCTGAACCCAACTTGGTATCGCGCGCGATACAGGTTAGCTCCTGAATGTGAATCGAGGTAAAGCGATCCTCGCGCACGACTTTTTCGGAGACGAGAATCGAATCCTCAAAGTTGTAACCATTCCATGGCATAAACGCGATGCGCATATTCTGGCCCAGCGCGAGCTCTCCCATATCTACCGACGGTCCATCCGCGAGAATGTCGCCGCGCACTACCATATCGCCCTCTTTTACCAGTGGGCGCTGGTTAATACAGGTGTTCTGGTTGGAACGCGTGTACTTGGTAAGGTTGTAAATGTCGACACCCGCTTCGCCGGTGGCAATTTCGCCGGGGTTAACCCGAACCACCACGCGGCTGGCATCAACACTCTCAATCACACCGCCACGCAACGCAACCTCACAAACGCCGCTGTCTCGCGCTACCGTGCGCTCGATGCCTGTACCAACCAGTGGCTTCTGCGCCGTTAGCGTAGGCACCGCCTGGCGCTGCATGTTCGAGCCCATCAATGCACGGTTGGCATCATCGTGCTCAAGGAACGGGATTAGGGATGCCGCAACCGAAACCACCTGCCTTGGCGACACGTCCATGTACTGAACGCGATCAGAAGACATTTGCGTAAATTCATTCCTGTGACGCACCGCAACCAGGTCGTCGACAAAACGATTTTTGCTATCGAGTGTGCCCGATACCTGCGCAATTACGTATTCGGCTTCGTTGATCGCAGAAAGAAACTCAATTTCTTCAGTCACAATGCCGTCGATTACTTTGCGGTAAGGGCTTTCGAGAAAACCGTATTCGTTGGTACGCGAAAACGTTGCCAACGAGTTAATCAAACCGATGTTCGGCCCTTCAGGTGTTTCGATGGGGCAGACCCGGCCATAGTGCGTAGGATGCACGTCGCGCACTTCGAAACCCGCGCGCTCACGTGTAAGGCCGCCTGGCCCCAACGCGGAAACGCGGCGTTTGTGCGTAACTTCCGACAGCGGGTTGTTTTGATCCATAAACTGCGAGAGCTGGCTGGAGCCGAAAAACTCTTTTACTGCAGCTGCAACAGGTTTTGCGTTAATCAAATCCTGCGGCATCAAGCCTTCGGATTCAGCCACGCTCAAACGCTCTTTAACAGCGCGCTCTACGCGAACCAGGCCAACCCGGAACTGGTTTTCGGCCATTTCGCCCACCGAGCGAATGCGCCGGTTACCCAGGTGGTCGATATCATCGACCGAACCTTTGCCGTTGCGGATATCAACCAGTGTGCGCAGCACCGATACGATGTCTTCATTCGACAAGATACCGCTACCCTCTGCCTTATCGCGACCCAGGCGACGATTGAACTTCATGCGGCCAACAGCCGACAGGTCGTAGCGCTCAGGCGAGAAAAACAAGTTGGCGAATAGATTCTCAGCCGACTCCTTGGTTGGCGGCTCGCCAGGGCGCATCATGCGGTAGATTTCTACCAATGCTTCCAGCTGGGTTTGCGTAATGTCTATGCGCAACGTTTCAGAAATAAACGGGCCGTGATCGAGCTCATTGGTATAAATTGTTTCAAATTTCTTTATCCCCAACTCGTCGAAATGCGCTAACACTTCTTCGGTGATTTCGGTATTACAACGCACCAACTCTTCGCCGGTTTCCTTGTCGATGATGTCACGGGCCAACGTGCGGCCAATCACATATTCATTCGGGCAGACCAGCTTGTCGATTTTCGCTTCTTCGAGTTTGTTGATATGGCGCACAGTAATTCGCCGGCCTTGCTCAACAACCACTTTGCCTTTGCCATCCTTAATATCGAAAGCGGCAATCTCACCACGCAGGCGCTCTGGCACCAATGCCATGGCATAGCCTTCGCCGGTAATTTCAAAGGCATTGGTTTCAAAAAACTCATCGAGCATTTGCTCTGAGGAATAACCAAGTGCGCGCAACAGTACGGTGGCCGGCAATTTGCGGCGACGGTCGATGCGCACATAGATAAGGTCTTTGGGATCAAATTCAAAATCCAGCCATGAACCACGGTAAGGAATTACGCGCGCTGAATAAAGCAACTTGCCTGAGGAGTGGGTCTTGCCCTTGTCATGATCGAAAAATACGCCGGGCGAGCGGTGCAATTGCGAAACGATAACGCGCTCGGTGCCATTGATAACAAAGGTGCCGTTTTCAGTCATGAGCGGTATTTCGCCCATGTAAACTTCCTGCTCTTTGATATCCTTAATCGTTTTGTTGGTCGACTCTTTATCGTAAACGATCAAGCGAACTTTCACGCGCAGCGGCGCCGCATAGGTTATGCCGCGCGACTGGCATTCTTTCACGTCGAATACCGGCTCGCCCAGCTTATAGGCAACATACTCTAGCGCAGCATTGCCGGAGTAACTGATAATCGGAAATACCGACTTGAATGCCGCGTGCAGGCCCATCTCAGTCCTGCTCTCAGGTGAGGTGTCTTCCTGGGTAAAACGGCGGTAAGAGTCGAGCTGGATTGCCAACAGGAAGGGCTCTTCCATTACGTGTGGCA
The DNA here is from genome assembly GCA_013043705.1 of Pseudomonadales bacterium. Taxonomy (GTDB): domain Bacteria; phylum Pseudomonadota; class Gammaproteobacteria; order Pseudomonadales; family UBA7434; genus UBA7434. Next base: position 13,764 of record JABDNS010000023.1, on the reverse strand, counting down.
ATTTACTGAAATCCTTGCGGATTCGCTTACGCTCGGTATAGGTGTATGGCATTAGTACGCTCCAGCACAAATACTGCTAAACATGGTTTAGTGTTAAACCGTCGGCGAGTAGGCGTCGACAGCAGCTTTCGCCAGCAGGATCAGTAATCTCTATCCACTGGCGTGCAATCCCTGCAAGAAATCATGTTGCTCTTTAACTAATAACGTTGGTGCTACGAACGATATTGCTACGAACACTATTACTAAGAACAATGATTTTGTTAGCGCCCTGCTGATACAACAAAACTACAACAGGCGGGCTAACAAAATCATTGTGCATCCGGGGCGAGCGCGGCCCGCCCCGGATGCACAAAAAGTACTACTTAAGTTCCGCCGATGCGCCGGCTTCCTCGAGTGCCTTCTTGGCTTCTTCGGCATCGCCTTTCGACAAAGCTTCCTTGATGGTTGAAGGTGCGCCGTCGACCAGCGCCTTGGCTTCTTTAAGGCCAAGACCTGTAATTGTGCGCACCGCCTTGATGACATTAACTTTCTTGTCACCCGCGCCCGACAGGACTACGTCGAACTCGGTTTGCTCTTCAGCTGCACCGCCAGCGTCGCCGCCAGCCGCAGGCGCTGCTACTGCAACAGCTGCTTGTGCCGAAACACCAAATTTTTCTTCCATCGCCGAGACCAGCTCGACAACGTCCATAACACTCATCTCAGCGATGGCGTCCAGGATTTCATCTTTAGATAAAGCCATGATTGTATTTCCTCAAAGTAATTAAAAAACGCAAGCGCGCGAAGCCCTTTAATGGGCTATCAAGCCGCCTCTTCCGCCTTTTTGTCTTTCACTGCTGCCACAACACGAGTGACCTTGCTCGGAACCTCGTTGAACGTACGTACCAGTTTGGTAACTGGCGCGATCATGACCGCGGCGAGCGACGAAAGCGCCTGCTCACGCGTCGGCAGTTTCGCCAGTACGTCAATTTTATCGGCTCCGAGAAGTTCGCCACCTACCGACAATGCCTTGATTTCAAACTTGTCGTTCTGTTTGGCAAAATCCTTGAAGAGCCTGGCGCAGGCGCCGGGATCTTCCATGGAAAAGCCAAACAGGGACGGACCCGCGAGCACATCATTTACACATTCGTACTCGGTTTCCGCCAGGGCGCGACGGGCCAATGTGTTACGCACTACACGCAACTGTACATTCGCCTCTCGTGCTTTGGCGCGGAGTTCTGTCATATCGGTTACGGTAACGCCACGTGAATCGGCGACAACCAAAGACAGGGCACCGCTGGCAGTCTCGCTAACTTCGGCAACGATTTGCTTCTTGCCTTCGAGATGTAATGCCATTGGGTAAACTCCCATGCCAAGACCCATAATGGGCCACTAGTTAAAAAGTTACTGCAACAATTCAAATCGCAGATCGCGATATCAATCGATACTGTAACCACCATTGGTGGTTACGAAATTCTCACTACTGCCAAGCAATGTATGAGCAATCTCGCGCACACCATCTGCGCAGGCCGGATACACTCCGATTAAGCCTGGTTGTACATACCACTTAGCTTTGCAAAAAAGCACAGCTCGCGGGTCACAAACCACTAACACCTACGGTCTTTGATGGCCGGAATCGAACACTTCATTTACAGCTATCACAATTTCTGCAAAAGCTGAACATAAAGTGACGACGTCCTTGCCGCTCAAAGCCTTATTGGAGCACCTGCTAAATCAATGCCCCGAATCTAATCTCGCAAAACTATCTGCGAGCTATGCCTCCAACGAAGACTGGTCTACCAATATGCCGGGGCCCATTGTCGTTGAAAGACAAATTTTCTTAAGAAAAATGCCCTTGGACGCAGCGGGCTTGGACTTTCTCAAATCTGCCAATAACGCTTCCAGGTTTTGCTTGATGGCGTTGCCATCAAAACCAACCCGGCCGATCGCACCATGAATAATGCCGTTCTTGTCGGCGCGATATCGCACCTGGCCGCTTTTCGCATTTTTCACAGCGGCCGCAACGTCGGGTGTTACCGTGCCAGTTTTCGGGTTAGGCATCAGGCCGCGCGGACCCAGAATTTGGCCAAGCTGGCCAACGACACGCATTGCATCGGGCGATGCAATAACCACGTCAAAATCCATTTCGCCGCCCTTAACTTTTTCGGCGAGATCATCCATGCCAACCACATCGGCACCGGCTTCCTTCGCCGCATCTGCATTCGCGCCAGCAGTAAACACCGCTACGCGCACATCCTTGCCACTACCGTTAGGCAAAGTAGTGGCGCCACGTACGGCCTGGTCGGATTTGCGCGGGTCAATACCAAGGTTGATCGATACATCGATCGACTCTTTAAATTTAACCGTTGATACTTCGTTCAACAGGGCTACAGCTTCCTCAATGGGATAAGCCTTACCTGGAACAACTTTTTCGGCGATCGCTTTCGCCCTTTTGCTTAATTTCGCCATAATTTAGCCCTCCACCTCAATACCGGCAGATCGCGCACTGCCCGCAATAATGCGAACCGCGGAATCAAGATCCGACGCATTCAGGTCGACCATCTTGGCATTCGCTATTTCTTCAAGCTGCGCGCGCGTTACCTTACCGACCTTATCGGTGTTAGGTGTGCCGCTACCTTTTTTAATACCCGCGGCCTTGCGCAGCAGCACCGAAGCAGGTGGTGTCTTTTTAATAAAGGTAAAACTGCGATCACTGTAAACCGTGATAATCACGGGTGTCGGGAGGCCAGGCTCCAGACTCTGTGTTTCGGCATTGAATGCCTTACAGAATTCCATGATATTAACGCCATGCTGGCCCAACGCGGGGCCGACTGGCGGACTGGGGTTGGCCTGGCCTGCAGGAACCTGCAGCTTGATGTAGGCCTCGACTTTTTTAGCCATGTTGTATTACCTCTTGTTTGGGTTCGAACACGCCCCCTCGCCTGCACCAGCCAACGTTACTATCAACGCTGGCAAAGCCCATGGCTTCGACGCTCCCCTTGCGCAACCGAAGTGTCGGCTGCGACTTGTTGGCTAGGTCTTTTCGACCTGGCCAAACTCGAGCTCGACCGGAGTCGAACGCCCGAAAATCAACACCGACACCTGGATACGACTTTTCTCGTAATTCACTTCCTCTACAACGCCATTAAAGTCGTTGAAAGGACCGTCGGTAACGCGCACCATTTCGCCCGGCTCGAATAATGTTTTCGGCTTGGGCGCTTCCTCACTGGACTGGATGCGCTGCAAAATTTCGTCGGCTTCCTTTTTGGTAATTGGCGCTGGCTTGTCGGCCTTGCCACCAATGAAGCCCATCACCCGCGGCGTTTCTTTTACCAGGTGCCATGAATCGTCATCGAGCTCCATTTCAACCAGCACGTAGCCTGGAAAAAACTTGCGCTCGCTTTTGCGTTTCTGGCCGCCCTTCATTTCCACCACTTCTTCGGTGGGCACCAGAATTTCGCCGAATTTTTCTTGCATGCCCGCGCGCTCAACCCGTTCGCGCAGAGAATCCTGGACTCTTTTCTCAAATCCGGAGAATGCGTGTACTACGTACCAACGCTTGCTCATTTATGTTCCCGTTTACGCCGAGTGCAAATTCGGCGCGCTAACCAATAAATATCGAGGCAGCCCAACCCAATAGGGTATCCAATCCCCAAAGAATAATGCCTACAACCACAACAACGGCCAGTACCATCAGTGAGGTTTGCATTGTTTCTTGTCTTGTTGGCCAGACTACTTTGCGAATTTCAGTACGCGCTCCTTTTATGAGCGCCCAAAACGCCTTGCCTTCAACCGTTTGCAACGCCACCAGCGCTGCAACAATAGCCACGGCCAGCAAACCAAGCACGCGGTAAAGCAGTGACTCGCCGCCAAAATAAACATTGCCATAGATCCCGCCTACCACAAGGGCCAGGGTAACAATCCATAGCGCCGTATTTAGCGCCGGCTTAGCTGCTTCTGTATTGCTCATTTTGCCGAAGTACCAATCTTTGAAGTACCAATCTATGCACCACCCGCCCGTGCAGTTGAAACTTTTAACAGTGCGAGTGCTTTCTGCAAACGCGCAACCGGTGAAATGGCAGGCCAGGAGGGAATCGAACCCCCAACCTACGGTTTTGGAGACCGTCGCTCTGCCAATTGAGCTACTGGCCTTTAAACCGGTGCGAATCGTGTAACGTCTACTTTGGGGACAGTTTACTTTTTCAGGCATCGCCTGAAAAAGTAAACTGTCCCCGTGGTGTTACTCAATAATTTTTGCCACCACGCCAGCACCGACGGTGCGGCCGCCTTCGCGGATTGCAAAGCGCAGGCCTTCATCCATCGCAATCGGCGCGATCAACTCAACCTTCATCTGTACGTTGTCGCCAGGCATGACCATTTCAACACCCTCGGGCAATTCGCAAGCACCGGTAACATCGGTGGTGCGGAAGTAGAACTGCGGGCGGTAGCCTTTGAAGAATGGCGTGTGACGGCCGCCTTCGTCTTTGCTCAACACATACACTTCGGCTTCAAACCTGGTGTGCGGCTGGATTGAACCCGGCTTCGCCAGTACCTGGCCACGCTCTACATCTTCACGCTTGGTGCCGCGCAACAGCGCGCCGATGTTCTCGCCCGCGCGACCTTCGTCGAGCAGCTTGCGGAACATCTCAACACCGGTACAGGTGGTAGTTTGGGTTTCTTTAATACCCACAATTTCAACTTCGTCGCCGGTGTTGATAATGCCGCGCTCTACCCTGCCAGTGACCACCGTGCCGCGACCGGAAATCGAGAACACGTCTTCAATCGGCATAATGAACGCGCCATCAATCGCTCGCTCGGGCTCGGGAATGTAGCTGTCCAATGTATCCAACAACTTCTTCACCGCCGTCGTGCCCAGCTCGTTGTCGTCCTTGCCTTCCAGCGCCATCAAGGCAGAGCCTGGAATAATCGGCGTGTCGTCGCCCGGGAACTCGTAGGTGTCGAGCAGCTCGCGCAGCTCCATCTCTACCAGCTCCAGCATCTCGTTGTATTCTTCCGAGCCCGCGCCGCCGCAATCATCGGCCAAAAGATCCGCTTTGTTCAGGAACACAATAATGTACGGCACGCCAACCTGGCGGCTGAGCAGGATGTGCTCGCGGGTTTGTGGCATCGGGCCATCGGTAGCGCCGCAAACCAAAATAGCGCCGTCCATTTGCGCGGCACCGGTGATCATGTTTTTCACATAGTCGGCGTGTCCGGGACAATCCACGTGCGCGTAGTGGCGATTCGGTGTGTCGTATTCCACGTGCGAGGTTGCAATCGTAATACCGCGCTCTTTCTCTTCCGGCGCGTTATCAATACCGTCAAACGCTACCGCGTCACCACCAAACGCCTCTGCCGCAACACGTGTCAGTGCCGCGGTCAGCGTTGTTTTGCCGTGGTCAACGTGACCAATCGTGCCCACGTTGACGTGGGGTTTTGTGCGTTCAAACTTTTCTTTTGCCATTGTGACTAACCTCGAGTCGCTTGTTTTCAGCCTGGATTACGACATCGCCCGCCGGGCGTTTCTATTAATTGACCTAAATAATCTGATTACTAAATGTTGCAATACTTCTGCGAACTTTTTCTATAAAACTTTCAATGTATAAATGGAGCTCATAACCGGATTTGAACCGGTGACCTCTTCCTTACCAAGGAAGTGCTCTACCGACTGAGCTATATGAGCCGATACTGCTTCCCTACGACTGCGTTTTTTGTTCCAGTACGCAGCCTTCTTTTAAATATAATGGAGCGGGTAGCGGGAATCGAACCCGCATATTCAGCTTGGAAGGCTGATGTTCTACCATTGAACTATACCCGCGCCGAGATCACTGCGTTGCAATCCATGCCATGCGGCCAAACCTGCTCAGGCCCTGCCAACCCCCAAAATCTGAAAACTACCTATCAAAAACTACTGCTCAACCACACCGAACTGGTGGTGGGGGGTGGATTTGAACCACCGAAGCTTTCGCGTCAGATTTACAGTCTGATCCCTTTGGCCACTCGGGAACCCCACCCAAAAGAGCGCGACATTCTGATCGCGTAAGCCCTTGATGTCAACCGAAGAAAAAGGAACTTTGAAGATGTCAAGCGTCGCTTGCGCCGCAACCTACCCCCGGGTTCCACGCGCCTGATATTCAGGGAGACAATGACTTGAGCCGCGAGCCCGGGAAATGGATCAAGTGTGCAGGCTTTCGGAAAAGCCCGAAACCAAGATGGGGAGCAACAGGCGCCAGATCTGCCAATCTGGGATCAGCGAATAAAGCCTTATCGTCGCACGAACACAGCCATCGAAGCCAGCAGGCCACCCAAGCAGACCAGCCCCCAGAGGCCGATTACCGGGATTGTTGCCGAAACCGGCAACGCAAAAACAGCCATTACTGCATCATTAAGCCCGGCCACATAAATATGTGACCCGTCTGGACTCAGCTCCGCCCAACGAGCATTCCCGAGCCCATCCACGTCATTCAACCCGTCAAGCTCCGTCTCGAAATAGGTCGGTAAACCCGTCACGCCGTCGCGGGTGAAAATGACCAAGGCGTTTGCATTAAAGCCCGCCACGAAAATAAGCCGGTCACTAGGGTCAAGTACAACTGATGAAGGCGTACTCAAGCCCTCAACGCCAGCTACACCATCGCGCTGCACATCCGTATAAGTCAGGGCCCCGGTAGTGGTGTCCCGGCTGAAGGTCACCAGCGCGTTTTCGCCGTCCGAGCTGGTGGGAGACCGCTTAAGGCTAACCGCGTATACATTCGCCCCATCCGTACTGATGGCAAGTTCGTTAGCTCCGTCAAGCCCATCTACTCCGCTGATCCCGTCAACATGCACTTCGACAAAGCTTAAATCACCGGTAACCACATCACGATCGAACACAGCAACCGCATCGTCACCGTAAGCCGCGGTATAAGCCTGCGTTCCGTCTGGGCTTATGACCACGCCCAAAACGCCGCCAAGCCCCTCTACTCCAGCGGCACCATCCTCAACTACATTAATAAATGTCAACTCACCAGTCGTAGCATCGCGCTCGAAAAGTGACACCCGACCCGGGATAGGTGGTGTACCCCCTGCATCACCTGGCGCAGCCACGTAAACATGCTTGCCATCCGGGCTGACCGTAGCCAAATGGGCAGCCTCAAGGCCCTGCACGCCGTTCACGCCCTCGAACTCCGCCTCAACGTAGGTCAACTCGCCAGTTGCGATGTTTCGGGAAAAGACCACCACAGCACTTTCAACTGTACCTCCAATATCACCGGGACTCGTACTATATACCGACAAGCCGTCCGGGCTAATCGTTATAGAGCCAGCATAAAGAAGGCCAGTTATACCCGTGACCGTCTGGATTTCGGTCAGTTCTCCGCTAGCCTGGTCGCGCGAATAGGCGACCAGCGCATGCGCGCTGCCAGCAGCAACATAAACATGAGCCCCATCGGGACTCACCACCACTGAAGCTGACTGCCCAAAAGGCGCCGGAGCCGCCTGTACAAATTGCAATAATTCTGCTGCAGCAGGCGCTGCCGCGATTACGCAACCAAGCACAGCGCCAAAGAAGGCATTAATCGTTTGTTTGACCATTGAGTTGTTACTCGGGAATAAATAAATAAAAAAGGCCGCTGTTTCCAAGCGGCCTTTTTACTACTGCTGCCTACGTAGTGCAGTCTGCGTAAAATTCAGGAGCTAACTACGCTGGGTAATTTTTCGCGAAGCGAACAGGCCAGCACAGGCAGAGACGAAAAATAACGCCGCGCCAGGCAAGGGAATGACTTTACCCTCAATGCCTACCGAATTATCTTTTTTCTGGATCCGATGCAGAGGCCGCTAACAATAGCAGCCCCACGAATCGGGGTTTATCCATGACCATGTGCTCCAGGTACTCGAGAAGAGATTAAATCTTTATTGGTATTTTGGCACTAACCAACGACGCGCCTTTGGGGGAAACGCTGTTTTGGTAGCCTAGTGCAGGCGAAATGGTAACATTTTTTAAACGAATTTCAAGCGGTAAAGCAGCCAGGGGCACTTGCTCGGAACATGGATAGGGTGTTTTAGAGCCAAGTACACGCTTAAATTATTGAAAATAAAGGAAAATGGAGCTGGCGAGAGGAGTCGAACCCCCGACCGGCTGATTACAAGTCAGCTGCTCTACCAACTGAGCTACGCCAGCCCATTCAAAGAAAACCCTAGATCAGCATAGCCGCGCTTACCAGCGCCGCATGCCGAGGGCGCAGAATTCTATTCGAGTTAACTTGGGGAAGCAACGCTCTGGCAATACTTCTCGTATCTACCCAAACCCGGAAAGTCTTTACGCAGGCCGGCCCACAGTCGCTCTGAAACACGCCCCTTATGGGAGGGCGACAACATCAGCATTGGCTGCTCCGTTAACTCTGAGTAAATACCCTGCTCTACGGTGAAACCTTTTTCCTTAAACGCATGCAGCGCCTCATCGGCCATTAGCTGCAAATCATAGACACCGAGTGCAGCGACGCGGCGACCATCCTGTAGCGTCACAATAAAGGCATTGATATTTTTTGCCAACAACCCTCGTAAAGCCGACTCGAGATCAGCTGCAGTTACGCTGGCTAGAAACACCACGTGTTTGCGAAGCAACTCGGCTTCCACCAATACAACAGTGGCCGGTACACCGACCGCTGCCAGCCGCTGGCGAAGGCTGGCCATTTGCTGAGGATCGGCTTCCACACCAAGACCCAAAAACACGCACAAACTGTTGTCGGCAAGCTCAATGGCATCCTCACCTTCGCGCGCTATTTCATTAGGCCTCAACAGCTCTAATGTTTTAACTTGTTCGGTGTGTGTGCTTGCTTCCTCGCCGACAGCTTGCGCCGTTTCCGCTAACGGCGCGGAGACAAACTGGCGCACCGCTGGCCATTGCGCAACCGGGCCAAACTGCGCCCGCAGCAGCATAAAAAACAAATTGAGTACCAGCAGCACGCCGAGCAACCAACGCAAAGTGCGCAAACCGCTATTATGAGGCTGTGCGTTAGGCTCCCGCTTCACTTAGGTTTATCTTCGCTTAGGGTAGTAATAATGCAAGACCGTCCAGCACCAGGTCGGGACGATGCAGCGGCTCTTGTAGATAAGGCATCAACAATTCCGCGTCACCGCCGGTGAGAAAAAGTCGTACGTTACCGTCAACTCCGCTGCGCTGTCGATCGAGCGATCCATTAATGTGCGAAACGATCGAAGCCAGTATGCCGCTGTGTACTGCATTATGCGTGTCGCTAGCCAGCTCGATGCTGCTTGCATCGGCCTTGAGGTTTGCGAAAACTTTTCCGGTTCCGCTCAACAACGTGCGCAGCTGCATCGCGTAGCCAGGCGTTATATAGCCGCCGAGGTGCCTGCCATTCGGATCAATCCAGTCAATTGTGACGGCACTACCCGCGTCTACCACACACATTGCTTGCGCAGCGCCAGGAATACCCGACTCCGCGGCAGCCGCAATTACTGCACACCAACGATCGACACCCATCTGCGAAGGCTGGCTGTAACTGTTCTTTAATCCTAATGTTTTGTTTTGCGTTTGCGCAAACTGAATAGGGCAATTGAAAGTTTCAGCCAGGGCTTGGTTCAATATACGCTGATCCTCGGCGCCTCGCACCAGCGCAACGCGCACCCTCTGCAAAGCCGATGCATCCGGGTAATGCCGCTGCATGTCGCGAAAAATATTCGCGGGCAATTTCGACAACGCGCTATCCGATACAGAGGCGGCCAACAACGTTCCACCCGCGTCGCGCAACTGCCACTTACAACGCGTATTTCCTACATCTATTAATAGCTCCAGCGCCTGTCTATCCTGTTCACTCATATTTTGCGTAGGCTCAATTCACCACCACTGAACTGGCGAAGCTCGCCACCAATTTCCAAAGTGATCGAACCGTCGGTGTTGACTCCCCTATAAATACCCTCCAGCTGCGCGCCTGCTTGACCATCGGCGCCAATAGTCAATCTTACCGAGGCAGAATTATAAGCATCATAAGCTTCCCAGCGCTCACGTAGATGAGTAAAACCTTGCAACTTGAATGCCTGCAAAACATCAAACAGCTCATTCAATATGCCTGCAAGTATTTTATTTTTATCTGGTACGAGATTGGGTGCAATTTCTGCAAGATCTACCCATGGCTGGTCGATTTCTTTGTCAACCGCTTTAGGCATCGCCACGTTGACCCCAAAACCAATCACCACGTCGCAAGCGCCGGCAACGTCACCTGACATTTCCAAAAGTATGCCCGCTAGCTTTCGCCCTTGCCAGAGGATATCGTTTGGCCATTTCAATTGTAGGCCAGCATACCCCTGGCGCTCGAGCGCAGTAACAATGGCAAGGCCTACCGCAAGACTCAAACCAGAGAGAGAACTGGCACCGCCCTCAAACCGCCAAACCAGCGACACGTAGATATTACAACCCGGCGGGCTGGTCCAGCGGCGACCGCGGCGGCCTTTGCCGCCGGTTTGCTGCTCGGCAAGCTGCACATAGCCGTGTGTGGGTGATTGTCCCGCTTGTTCTATCAAGCGCAGACAGGCCCGGTTGGTTGAATCGATAGTTTTTTCAATATCAAAGCGCAGGCATTCGCGAACTGAAGGCTGCAATGAGGCTGAAAGTTTCTCCAGACTGAACCATTGCACCGGGTCGCGAAGCCGGTAGCCCTTACCGCGATCAGCCTCAATGGTTAAGCCCTGCTCACGCAAATACGCAATGCGCTTCCAAATAGCGGTTCGACTGAGTTGGAAATGCCCTGCCAACTGTTCGCCCGGGTGCCAGGCCAGATCGGCGAGGATTGAGAGAAGTTTATCGTCTTGCATGAAGTGCGCCGGCGGGTTTCTCGTCGGCTATGGTAGCAAAATCCCGAACGCAATTTCTGCGCTAATTCGAGGCAATAAAAAAACCGCGCAATCGCGCGGCTTTTTATTCAGACAGCTAATTCAGAATGCAAATTAAGACAGCGATTCTTAAGCTAGATGGCTATGCTCGCGTGCGAGCTAATCCTAATCCGATTACACCCAGGCCGAGCAAAGTAAGCACGCCTGGCTCTGGTACCGATACAGTAGACGCGGAGCTGTTAGTACCACCATCGTCGTTAGTATAAACCGTTAGTATCGAATCGCCCACATAAAAATCACCCCACAAGGAAGTAACGGTTACATCAAGCTTGCCATCAGCGTTCAGCGCACCAAGCGCGTTAACTTCAAGGCCGCCAACAAATGCAGATCCAAAGCTATACCCACCGCTGTCAAAATCAAAATCTTCGACGGTAAAAAGAACCAACTCTCCACTTCTATCATTGTCATCTGTCACAGAAATTTCGAGGGTTCCGCTAACCGCTGAGCCTAGCTCAAAGCCGTCATCGTTAAGATCGTGGAAATAACTGTGCGAACCCCACCAGCCCACTTTTTTATGCTGTTCCACCACATCAGTAATCATCGCGGCGTTTGCGGTTGAAGCAAAGCCGACCAAAAACACCAGTGCAGCACCCATTTTTTTGATAAACATCCCCAGAACTCCTATGTTTCGTGCGACTCGCTACCGCGGACATAGCCGCGCTTACTCCCAAATGTTTTTCCACCCTTTTTTTACGGCGAAAAACTACTTTTCCAGCTCGCTTTAATTAAGCAAAAAACTGGCCAGTTATTTTTTTTTATTTATTTCAATAACTTATGTGAAGCAGCGGGCGGCTTTGAAGCAAATGTGTAAAGTTTTCAGACACCCTATAGCCATTGCCAAAAAGCTTCGAGAAAACAGGTACTTAGCTGAAAGGAATGGAGTGATTTTCCAGCGAAATCAATCGGGGCGCTCACCACCTTCTTCGTGGCTCAATATTATTCCTCATTTGGTCAATCGAGCACATCAAAATAGCGCGTTTGTCGGCATCAAACAAAAGGTATTGCGTAAAAGCGCCGATAAACTGTAAAGATATTCGACAGCTATTGGCACCGCGAGAAATCAGATGATTCGTTTAAAGAACTGCTGAAGTACGGGGAAAAGCGGCACCAGATCCTTATACATTCCCTCCTGCGCAGACATCGCATGCACTGCAGCGCGCAATGCTTCCAACGCTCCCTCTATCGAGGCCAGTTGCGCCAGCGGGGTGATGTAGACCCTGATAGTGAAAGCAATCGCGCCGCTGGTGGGCAAGCGCGTTAGGGTTTGGCGCTCTACACGAAGAAACAGCGATTCTGATCCTGCCTGGCCGGCAGCGCTGCCAGCCTCACCCGGCAGCAAGGCAAGCGCTTCACTGTCCTTGATTGACCAATTAAAACGCTGGAATGGCCGCAGAGGCGAAAGCTTATTTAAAACATGGTCTATTTGTTTACCAATCGCCTTGTTTAATCCGGGCACGGGCGCATGAATCTCACTGATGGGTTTACCTATCTTCTCGCGCAGGTCCCAATTGCTAGGGGCGCACAGTGACGCGGCGGTTAACACATATTGCCCGGCAACTTCTTGCAGCAAACACAAATCATCCTGCACCCAAAGCGCGACATCCTGAAGGTTTGGCTGCGCTGAAACAGGCCACTGTAACTGCTCTGGTTCCAATTGCAGCATTTGCCCTGCATCGCGCAGCGTATAACGGTCGGCATGATCAGTGGTTAAGTGTGCCAGCAAACGCGCGGCTAACTCTACTGCCGCCGCTTGTGCCGAAGGTAACGAAATACTGACGCGCTCGGGTATCTGCTGATAAACGCGAAGCTTATTTTGATAGTAGCGATTGAAATCGTGGTCTGGCTGGATCCATTCTTGCAAATCGAGCTTTTCCAGACCCATATGAACAACGCCCGGGTAGCGCAGGAAAGGCAAATAAAGTGGGCGCTCAGCTTGTGGCATCGAAAAAACCGACAGTTAGGATGATGAGCCTGCGGATTGCGTCGGGAACTGCTTTACTGCATCTTTTAAGCGCTTTGACATCATTATAAAAAAACAGAGCGTAGGCATGCAGGAGCAGCAGCAGCATTTTTGAGCCGGCCCACCAATACCCAACCCAAGATCCGGCCGCCACTTGACGCCTGAATATTAATGCTAGCACCAGCACCGCGGGCACGCAGGCCACGAATTCCCAAGTTCATTGATTGCTCCTACCCAGAAGACCTATGCATCACATAGGGCGCACCTTGTAGTTTTATGGCGGCCACCCACCGACGCCACCATTACAAATTAAACACACAAGGCAAGCAACTCTAAGATATACAGAATCGCTATCGAATAAATACACAGACGCAAAGCACAAAAAAAAACCCGCCTGAACGGCGGGTTTTAAGATTAAAGCCTGACGATGACCTACTCTCGCATGGGACCTCCCAAACTACCATCGGCGAGGCGTCGTTTCACTTCTGAGTTCGGGATGGGATCAGGTGGTTCCAACGCTCTATGATCGTCAGACAAACTGGTTGGCTTTAATTTGGGGTCAGAGTAAAAACTCCGAACTAATTTCTATTTCGTTCGAGTTAAGAGTTTTTACTCTGACCCCAAACTTAAAGACCGAATTTGTCACAAAGTTATCGAGTTTTTGAATCTGGAAATTTTAATGCACCAACATTAAATGCTTGAGTTCAACAGCAAGTGTGCAATACATGACTGTTAAGGAAAATCCGGTACTGAGGGGGACAGTGAATACACAGTCCCCAACTAAACAGCTCTGCGCTGCCTTTGAACCAATCATTTCTCTTATATAGTCAAGCCGCACGGGCAATTAGTACTGGTTAGCTTCACGCCTCACAGCGCTTCCACACCCAGCCTATCAACGTGGTAGTCTTCCACGGCCCTTCAGGAGGGTTAAACCCTCAGGGAGA
>JABDNS010000020.1 GCA_013043705.1 Pseudomonadales bacterium | reverse complement strand
TGGCAGGCCGGCGCTCGCAGGAGCCATTGTGCTGGTTTTATCTTGCTTTTCACTCAGCGCAAGCGCTTCAACTGTTGTTCCGGTGCCGCCTGGCCTCAGCCCTGGCGATGAATATCGCCTGGTGTTCGTTACGTCGGGAAGCACAGATGCTATTTCCAGCAATATTGCTGACTACAATACTTTCGTACAGAGCTTCGCTGATACAGCAGGCCTTGGCCCAGGATGGACCGCAATAGCGTCGACATCGACAGTGGACGCCCGCGATAACACGCAGACCAGTTCTGGCGGCGCCTATGGTAACGGGATACCGATATATCGCTTGGACGGTGCATTGGTGGTAACAGATTACATCGACCTTTGGGATGGTTTTCTTTTGAATCCCGCTGATGGTGTTGTAACCCCGATCAATATTGATGAGCAGGGTAGTCTTGTTAATGATGCTGAAGGGGCTGAGGGGAATGTTTGGACTGGAACAAAGTCTGGCTACCTGACGGGTGACGGCGGCGCTGGGTTCGATAATGAGGAGTTGGGCACGGCGACGCCGGTGGATGGTTATACCGGTGCAACTAGCCCCTATTGGATCGAGAAATCCCAACAAAGCCCACAGAGTTCTCTAAAGCGAATTTATGCAATGTCGAGTGTATTAACGGTAGCGCCCATCCCGATTCCTGCCGCAGGATGGCTGTTTGTAACTGCAATTGCAGGAACGATAGTGGTAAAACGTAAGAACCGTTAGATCACTTTTCCAGGTTGAAGTGAGTAGGCGTATCGAACGATAATGTTGTGATGAACTAGGTTGCTTATCGAATACCATCTACGACATTCAAGAATCGCCACGGTGATTTTCGTCTAGAGTTATTTTAGGTTGAAGAAAACTGGGGGATTCCATAGATGTGTCGAAATTTTGTGCGCGGCATTAGCCGTTGCCGTCGTACGGTTAGTAGCAACGGTTTGAGCGCGCCGAGCCTAAAAGCTGAATCGAATACTAAATTAAATAGAGCTTTTAGGCATTACCTTAGCATTGGCGGAGCGCTTGCAGGGTTTCTCTTCGCTACGATGTCGACATCATTTGTTTTTGCGGAACAAGAGCAAAGCGTATTGCAGCGCATAGAGACGCTTGAACAAGAAAACCGTGTGCTCAAAGCCAACCAGCGAGAATTGATGGAAGAGCAAAGCGCTAGCGAAGCGACGGCGAGCAGCAGCAGCGAAAACAAGAACAGCGATAACAAGAACAGAACAGCCGCCACGCAAACTGGCTTGCAGGCCAACGCAGAGTTTGGCTATGAGCTGCTCGATCCCACTACTGATATTCGTTTTAAACAACTGTCTATTTTGCAGGCCCGGCAGGATGGCACCTTGCCAGCTAATTCTGTTAATTTGCAGGGCGCGGTTACAGCGATTGCCAATTACCAGGAAAGTAATGAAGCGGATCGCTTCGGCTACTTAATGCGACACCCGACCGGTGCCAACCAGGTGGGCACCTCGGTTTCCGAAGCGGTAGTGCACAGCGCGCAGCTCGGCTTTTCTGCATCCCTTGGTGGTTGGGTCAGCGCCAACATGGAGCTGTTATTCGATCCGGAGCAAAGTTTCGGCAGCGGCATTAACACCGATATAGAGCGCAACCAGGTACATGTGCGTAAGGCTTTTGTATTGCTGGGCAACCTTGCCGAATCGCCGCTCTATCTTAGCCTTGGCAAAATGGCCATCCCTTTTGGCCTTACCGATACGGTCAATCCCTTCACCGCGTCCACGGTCTGGCATGCTTTCGGTGGTATCGCCAACGGCGCCACGTTGGGCTACGTAAAAAATGGCTTGAACCTGTCGTTTATGGCGATCGAGGGTGGCTCACAATTCCGCTCGGCCAACACGCCGGTTAATGGCACCAATGTACCGAGCAAGCTGAACAACCATGCGGTTGATGTGAACTACACGGTTCCACTGGGCGATGGAAACAGTCTGCTTGCCGGTGCGTCCTACCAACGTGGTTCGGCTTACTGCCAGGAGTTTCCCATTCAGCACTTCGAGCCGTGTAACGATAACAATCCAGCCTACGATGTTTACGCCCGTTACCAGGGTGGCAAGCTCACTGTGAAAGCAGAGTGGGCGGAGACGACAGAAAAATGGCCGGGCACCTTTAATCCCAATCCGCCACTTTCACAGTTTGGTGCCAGCGATGTAACCAGTTTTGATGTTGGCCTGAAATATCGCACGGGTTTGCTGGGCATGCCGGCAGATGTGAGCGCGGAATTCAGCCGCTTCGATACGGGCCCGGATGATTCACCATGGGAGAAGCAGGACCAGTATGTATTGGGATTTGCAGCATTCGCAACGCCCAGCGTGAAACTGTTTGCCGAATATATTCGTACCGACGGTTTTGCGCCGTTGAACTTTTTGTCTGGTGGGCTGGGCGGTAACCCGCTGGTGCCCTTAAGCAGTGCCACGGCTTTTTCGGATGTTTACCTGGTAGGCATTAACGCTGCATTCTAGGCAGAATGCAGCACGGTAAACGACCCAATGCGATTCAGCCAGTCAGGGTAGTTGGCGGTTTTTGGCGCATAAGGATAATAAGTTCCCCATTCATTTGTGGGAATCATCATGTATTGTCTTACAGATGTTCAAATGTAGCGCTAAGCTTATTCTGGAAACGAGGTTAAGTTTCAGTCTGCAGCGCGACTATGTCGCGTTGCTATAGCTGGACGCGGCGCTAGCAAACAATTAATAATGTCGTCGACGTTTATCATTGGCCAGCGCCAAGCCTGTTAAATGAAAACCCGCGAAAAAATTCTCTACGCCAGCTTGGCCCTGTTCAACGAAGAGGGCGAGCCCAATGTAACGACCGTGGATATCGCTGCGGAAATTGATATTAGTCCGGGCAATCTCTATTACCATTTTAAAGGCAAGGGCGTGATTATCATCGCGCTTTACGAGCAGTTTGAGGCCGAGCTTGTCGATATTCTTAACGCGCCACTGGTACAACTAAGTGTAGAGGATCGTTGGATTTATCTGTATGTTGTGTTCGAGCGTATCTATGCGTTTCGTTTTTTTTATCGCAACCAAACCGACATCTTGCATCGTGTTCCCGAACTATTGCCACGCTTCAAGCGCTTGCTAAACCGGAAGTTTCGCAATGTTGTTGCGCTGCTTACCCAACTTCGCGAAGCCGGCGTACTGCAAATCGGCGACGACGAGCTCGGTATTGTAAGTGAAAATATGGTGCTGTTGCTCACGCAGTGGCTTACGCATGTGCAGTGTCGTGCGGATGATTTGTCCGAGTCGATTATTTTGCATCGTGGTGTTTTCCAGTTGTTTAGCTTAATCGTGCCTTATCTTGCCAGCGAACACCTGGGCCTGTATGACGACGTTAAGCGCATTTACCACGACAACGTATCCTAGCTGCCAAAAACAATTAATTTGCAGCCTCAATCAGCAGTTCCCTGAATGCTTCTCCCGCATTGGAGAGGCTACGCGCAGCGTGCTGTACTAGCCCAAGCTTGCGTTCCAGGTACGTGTCTTCTACGTGGATTACCTCCAAACCGTCGGTCATAGTGCGAGGCAGTACGCTCCAGCCCAAACCTATCGATACCATCATCTTAATGGTTTCCAGGTAGTTGGTGGTCATGCCGGTGTCCAGCTTAAGGTCTCGTTGCTCGAACAAATTGCTTACAATCTTGCCGGTATAGGTGTTGGCCGCGGGGAGTATGGCATCCAGTGAGGCAAGCGTTTCAAGGCCCACGCTATTGCGCAGGTGCAGTTCGTGCTCCGGGCTGCAAACGAAAACCAGCGGGTCACTCCACAGTGGCGTTGTAACGATATCTGCAATGGCGGCGGGGGCTAGCGTTACCAATGCGAGCTCGCTGAGTCCTTGTTCGACGCGCGCGTAGCCTTGTTCTGAATCGACAAACGCGATGTCCATGCGGGCCTTCGGGTAGCGCTCGGTAAATGTCTTAAGGTGCGGGGGCAGCCGGTGCAGGCCAATGTGGTGGCTGAAGGCAATGCCAAGTTTTCCGCTGACCTCGCCGCCAAGGTCGCCAATGCTACGGAAGGCTTCCTCAAGATCCTGCAACACCGAACGGGCGTAGGGCATTAGCACGTGGCCGGCCTCGTTTAGCGCAATACGCTTTTTAAAGCGATCAAACAGCTTGCAACCCAACTGGCTTTCAAGCTGTGCAATACGTTTGCTCACGGCAGGTTGGGTCAGGCCTAGCGCATCGGCCGCCCGCGAAAACGAAGCGTGTTCAGCCACGGCAATGAAAGCGCGGAGATTTTCTGTGTCTAGCGAGCGCATAAATAACTCTCTTGTGTCCGGGGCTTTTAGCGAGCTATGCCATGATATTCTATATAGGAATGTATTATATAAAAATAATGAATTTTTATTATTATAGGGTTTTGGGTATGCTTGGGGCTGCGAAGGGCTTTTGGCCTTCAAAAGAACTTTACCCGTGGTTACAGCGGGATTTCGATACCCCACTACGCAGCAGAGGCAACAATGGCGGGCAAAACACTATACGACAAACTCTGGGAGCAGCACCTGGTTAAGCAGCGCCCCGATGGTACCGCGCTGATTTACATCGACCGGCAGTTAATCCATGAGGTTACCTCACCGCAGGCGTTTGAGGGGCTGAGGCTTGCGGGTCGCAAGCCCTGGCGGGTAGAGGCGAATATTGCTACGCCCGATCATAACGTGCCCACTACTACGGCCGAGCGCAGCGCAGGCCTGGCAGGCATTGCCGACAATGTTTCCCGTATCCAGATCCAGACGCTGGATGACAATTGCGATGAGTTGGGTATTACCGAATTCAAAATCGATGACCGTCGCCAGGGTATCGTGCATGTGGTTGGACCCGAGCAGGGTGCAACATTGCCTGGGCAAACCATCGTTTGTGGTGATTCGCATACTTCTACACATGGCGCGCTGGGCGCGCTTGCGCATGGTATCGGCACATCGGAAGTCGAGCATGTAATGGCCACGCAATGTTTGCTGGCCAAGAAAATGAAAAATATGCTGGTGCGGGTCGACGGGCAACTGCGTCGCGGCGTTACCGCCAAAGATATGATCCTGGCCATTATCGGCAAGATCGGTACCGCTGGTGGCACAGGCTATGCTATCGAGTTTGGTGGCGAAGCGGTGCGCGCGCTATCGATGGAAGGCAGGATGACAGTGTGCAACATGGCGATAGAAGCCGGCGCGCGTGCCGGCATGATCGCGGTGGATGAAAAAACCATTGAGTACTGCAAGGGCAGGCCGATGGCGCCGAAGGGCGAGTTATGGGAGCAGGCGGCAACAGCATGGCGCGATTTGGTCAGCGATGACGACGCTGTGTTCGACAAAACCGTTGTGCTGGATGCTGCGGATATTGCGCCACAGGTAACCTGGGGTTCTTCGCCAGAGTTGGTTGGTGCGATCACCGATCGTATCCCTGAGCCTGCCGAAGAAAAAGATCCTACCCGGCGCAAGTCACTGGAGCGCGCGTTGGAGTACATGGGTCTTGAAGGTGGCCAGCCAATAAAAAATATTCCTGTGGAAAAAGTTTTTATCGGTAGCTGCACGAATTCGCGCATCGAGGATTTACGCGCCGCGGCAGACGTTGTGAAGGGACATAAGGTTTCCGACAAGATCAAGCTTGCTATGGTGGTGCCCGGTTCCGGGCTGGTGCAGGAGCAGGCCGAAGCCGAAGGGCTGCACGAAGTTTTTACCGAGGCGGGTTTTGAATGGCGCGAGCCGGGTTGTTCCATGTGCCTTGCCATGAATGCCGACAAGCTCGAACCTGGCGAGCACTGCGCGTCTACTTCTAACCGCAACTTTGAAGGGCGGCAGGGCTTTGGCGGCCGCTCGCACCTGGTTAGCCCGGCTATGGCCGCGGCCGCTGCCATAGCAGGCAGGTTTATCGATATTCGCGAAATGGGGGAGTCTTAAGTATGAAAGCATTTACTACGCATGAAGGTATTGTTGCGCCGCTGGACATGGCCAACGTTGATACCGATATGATTATCCCCAAGCAATTTTTGAAATCGATCAAGCGAACCGGCTTTGGCCCTTATCTTTTCGACGAGCTGCGCTATTTAGATAAAGGTGAGCCGGACATGGATTGCAGTAACCGGCCGCTGAACAAAGACTTCGTTTTGAACCAGCCCGAATATCGTGATGCCAGCATCCTGATCGCGCGGCAGAATTTCGGTTGCGGCTCCAGTCGCGAGCACGCGCCCTGGGCGTTGGAAGATTTTGGTATGCGGGTAATGATTGCGCCTAGCTTCGCCGATATCTTTTTCAACAACTGTTTCAAGAACGGCCTGTTGCCGATTGAGCTCAGCGAAGAAACGGTGGATCGCTTGTTTACCGCGGTGCGCAGCAATAGCGGCTACCAGTTGAAAGTCGATCTTGACGCGCAAACTATTACTACGCCGGAGGGCGAAACAATTTCGTTTGAAGTCGATGCGTTTCGCAAGCATTGCCTGCTCAATGGTCTCGACGACATTGCACTCACGTTGGAAGACGCCGATGCGATTCGCGCCTTTGAAGCAGAGCACCGGCAGCGTGCGCCGTGGCTGTTTGCTGGCTAGGGGTTAAACATCGGCTGGCGGCACGCTCAGGGCACTACGTTGCAAAGCACTAACTGGCGAATCATAGATACGGAAAAACCATGGCTAAAACTTACGACGTCGCGGTAGTGGGTGCAACCGGTGCGGTTGGCGAAACTATTATCGAAATCCTGGAGCAGCGCAATTTTCCGGTGGGTAGGTTATATGCGCTCGCCAGTGAGCGCTCAGCCGGTAAGCAGATCCGCTTCCAGGGCAAGCAAGTGCGCGTGGAAAACCTGGCCGAGTTCGATTTTTCCAAGGTGCAGATCGGGCTTTTTTCGGCAGGCGGTTCGCTGTCGGCGGAGTACGCACCCAAAGCGAGCGCAGCGGGTTGTATTGTTGTCGATAACACGTCACATTTTCGCAACGAGCCAGACGTGCCGTTGGTGGTGCCTGAAGTTAATCCCGAGGTGATTGCCGATTACAAGAATCGCAACCTGATCGCCAATCCTAATTGCTCCACCATTCAAATGGTGGTGGCGCTGAAGCCAATTTACGATGCGGTGGGCATTAGCCGCATCAATGTAGCTACCTACCAGGCCGTATCGGGTACTGGCAAAGAGGCGATTGAGGAGTTGGCCTTGCAAACGGCCAGGCTGCTGAATGGCCAGCCAGCCGAAGCCAGCGTTTACCCTGCACAAATTGCGTTTAACGCGCTGCCGCATATCGATACTTTCCAGGACAACGGTTATACCCGGGAAGAAATGAAGATGGTCTGGGAGACGCAAAAGATTTTTGCCGATGCCGATATCCTGGTTAATCCTACCTGCGTGCGTATCCCGGTTTTTTACGGGCATTCAGAAGCGGTGCATATAGAAACCCGCGAGGCGATTAGCGTTGAGAGTGCACAAAAATTGCTCGCATCGGCGCCAGGTGTTGAATTGATAGACAAACACGAAGATGGAGGCTATCCAACCGCGGTGGGTAACGCAGCTGGACACGATGCAACCTATGTTGGCAGGGTAAGAAAGGATATTTCGCACCCAAAAGGGCTAAATTTGTGGATTGTTTCAGATAACGTGCGAAAAGGTGCAGCACTTAATACCGTACAGATTGCCGAAGTCTTGATAAAACAGCATATATAACCAATACTTACCGAACATTTAGAGCGTTCCGCGGCCTCGCGCTTATCTTATGATGTTTGGCGATTCTCTTTGCGTACTGCCCCTGCAGTTGCTGCGCGGTTCTCTATACTTAGCTGCATGCTATCTTTTATTGAGCTAAAGGCTACGTTTAATTGGCGGTAAGCTCCGTCGGCACGGGAATCGATTTATGAAAACAAAGCTAGCGACAGCGATCCTGCTGGCCGGGATGTTGCACGCAGGTAACGCCAGTGCGCTTGGTCTTGGTGATATCGACGTAGCTTCCCAGCTCAACCAGCATTTCGACGCGGAGATACCCTTCGTTAATGTGGCGGGGCTAGATTCCAGCCAAATTATCGTCAACCTCGCGTCGGCTGCAGATTTCCAGCGTGCCGATGTAGAACGGCCCTATTTTCTGAACTCAATAGAGTTTCGCGTAGAGCGAGACGCGCGTGGTCGCCAGGTTCTCAAATTGACCACACCTGATGTGCTGCGCGAACCCTACCTGAATTTTTTGCTTGAAGTTCGCTGGCCCAGCGGGCGAATGTTGCGTGAGTACATGGTCTTGCTAGACCTGCCCATTTATTCGGCGCGCGATACCGCAAGGCCTGCAAGTAGTGCAAGGCGCACAGCCTCGGTTCGCAAACCTACGGTACGCACGCGTTTTGAACCCACGGGTGCGGCGGCGGCTTCGCGCATGCGCACGACGCAAAGCGGTGGTGGTTCAACCTATACTGTGCGCAGCAACGATTCACTTTGGAAAATTGCCAAGGCGACGATGCCTGGCCTGGACGTCAACCAGGCGATGCTGGCGTTGCAGCAGGAAAACCCCGACGCCTTCATTAACGGCAACATTAACTTGCTCAAGCGCGGTGCGGTACTGCGCTTGCCCGGCGCTTCCGATGTACAAAGTGTTAGCCGTGAAACGGCCAATAGGGTAGCCAGTGCTGCCGCAAAGAGCTGGCGCTCGCAATCTTCACAGCTGCCTAAAGACATGCGTCCAATTCAAGACGCCAGTCGCCAGGTTGCATCGAATACCACCACGCCAGGCCAAACAACTGGCCGTTTAACGCTTAGCTCCGAGAATACAACGGTGGCCGATAGGCTGCCACGTCGTGGCGGCACGCCCGCGAGTAGCTCGGGCAGCAATAGCGGGTCGAGTCGCGTAACCAAGGCGATTGCCAGTATCCCCGGAAGTGGAGAAATTTCCCAGTTGCAATCCGAGCTGGCTAGCAGCCTCGAAAATCTCGACCGCGCGTCACTTGAGAACCAATCGTTGGTTGAACGAATCGGTGAAGTGGAATCCAAGTTCGACGATCTGGAGCGCCTGCTTAAGCTGAAAGACCGGGAGCTGGAATCGGTGCGCGCTGCGCTGGAGCAGCGCCAGGCCATGCTTGAGAGTGGCGAAATTCCACAAACCAGTAACAGTTTTGCAGATTCTGCCGCAGTCCCTGGCGTAACGCCGCAACCTGCGCCGGTCGTCGCGAAACAAGAAAAAGGATTTTTGCAAAACCTCGCCGATAGCTTGTCTACCAGCGTGACCGGCTTGTTGATGGCAATTGGCGGATTGGGTATTGTATTGGCAGGTCTTGTGGCCTGGCTGTTTGCTCGCAAGAAAGATGATTACACAGCAACGGTTTTCGAAGCGCCTGCCGCAATGGATTACGACGACGAGTTCGAGCCCGCTGATCCAGGTGCTGGAACCGTGGCCGCGGTTGACCCGGCCAACGATCCCAACGTGCCGGATGCAAGCGAGCAGTTCGATGAGCAATTTGAGCGCAGCTTCGATGGCAGCGATGATTTGCCCGGGGCTGATGGTGCTGCGCAGGGCATTGCAGACGCTGAAGAGCTGCCCGAAGACCCACTTGCTGAAGCAGATATTTACCTTGCCTACGGTCGTAATGACCAGGCTGTTGCGATGCTTGAAAAGGCAATCGAGCAAGATCCGCTGCGAACCGACTTGCGCATGAAGTTGCTCGAGGTTTACGACGAGATAGGTGATTCCGCACAGGTTGAAATCCAGAAAGCCCAGATCCTGACGCTTGAGCCGGGTATGGAAGGCGAAATCAATGATTTGCTCGGTGGCGTGGGGCTGGCCGCCGAAGCATCCGAGGAAGCGGCCGATCTTGACCTCGATATCAACAGTAACCTGGAAGATGGCGCTGCGCAGCAATCGGCACCGGCCCAGGTAGATTCGGATGACCTTGAAGATGAGGTTGCCACCAAGCTTGATTTGGCGCGCGCCTACATTGATATGGGCGACTACGATGGCGCACGTGAAATTCTTTCTGAAGTAGTGGAAGAGGGCAGCGATATGCAGCGCGACGAGGCACGCGAAATGTTGGCCAGGTTTGGCTAGGCGCTGCCCAATCGGCAGCACGTTGTTAAGTACTTCGCTTGCAGTGCAATTGTCTACACGTCCACAATAAGCGCCTGTTCAAGGCACTGGGAACCCGGCAGCTCGCCGGGTTTTTTGTTTTTACAACAAGGGTTTTGCCAGCACCAAGCGGCCTGGCACAGCGATTGGCATAGATGTGAGCAATTCGAACGCGATGCGCGACAAATCTCCTGCGACGCGCGATTACCCGCTTGCGCAGGGCATGCATAGGCGCATAGCAATTGGTATTGCCTATAACGGCGCCAATTGGCACGGTTGGCAGCGTCAGCGATCACCCGAGGTTCTCACAGTGCAGGGAGAGCTCGAGCGCGCGCTTTCGCAAATAGCCGCGCACCCAGTGCGCAGCTATTGCGCTGGCCGAACCGATGCTCGCGTGCACGCACCTGGCCAGGTTGCGCATTTTGATGTTGCGGTAGAGCGTGACAGCAAAGCCTGGATCGACGGTGTTAATTCTGTGCTACCAAAAAGCATTCGAGTGCAGTGGGCGAAGCAGGTGGATAGCAGCTTTCATGCGCGCTACAGCGCAACTGCGCGTCGCTACGAATACTGGATTCATAACGCCGCTGTTGCCAGCGCTTTGTTTGATCGCCTGCTAACCCATGTGCCCCGCACGCTGGATGTGGCGCTGATGCAGGCAGAGGCGCAATGCCTGCTTGGCGAGTTGGACTTTACTTCCTTTCGTGCCACTGCCTGCGATAGCCGCACTGCGATGCGCAATGTGCACCATCTGCGGGTTACGCGTGACGGTGAGCGGATTTGCGTGGATATCCAGGCCAATGCCTTCCTTTTGCATATGGTGCGCAATATCGTCGGCTCGCTGCTGGAGGTTGGTAGCGGCCGCCAGCCAGCGGGTTGGCTGGCAGGGCTGCTTGAAGCCCGCGACCGGCGCCTGGCGGCAGCTACAGCTAGCCCAGCAGGCCTGTATTTGTGCAACGTACGTTATCCAAAGCAGTACGGGCTTCCGCTGGCCGGGTATTCGCCATTTGCGGGCGCACAAGCCGAATCTGGATGAAGCCCCGCGGGACGGTATTTGTTAGACCATTGCGGCGCGGCGAACGGCACGTGGTTTTGTTAAACTAGCCGCCAACTTTAATGTGGCTAGCGGCGCATGCAGCACGCATCGCAACGTGCAGCCGCGCTGGCGACGCTCACCTGAATGTTTCGCACCAGAATCAAGATTTGTGGATTGACGCGTCGCGAAGACGTGCAAGTGGCCGTGCGTGCGGGTGCCGATGCGTTGGGCCTGGTGTTTTATGCCAAAAGCCCGCGAGCAGTGAGTCTTGAGCAAGCCGCTGGGCTCATGCGTGAGCTACCACCGATGGTTGCCAGCGTCGCCTTGTTTGTCGATGCGCAGCCAGGCGAAATCGAAGCGGTAGTGCAAACCCTGGGTCCTTCGTTGCTACAGTTTCACGGCGCTGAGCGAGCAAGTTTTTGCGAACAGTTTGGTGTGCCTTACATGAAGGCGCTGCACTTGCCACAGCCCGGCGCTAGCGCTAGCGCACGCGAGCAAGCGATGGCCGCGTTGGCGAGCCAAATGGCCGAGCATGCAAACGCTGCTGCTTTTTTGTTAGACACCCAGTCCGACAAAGGGCGGGGCGGCACCGGTGAGCGATTCGACAGTGCGCTTTGGCCTGCGCAAAGTGAGCGTCCGCTGGTAATGGCCGGCGGCCTCGATGCGAGCAATGTCGGCAGGGCCATAGCTGCCTGCCAGCCATACGCGGTCGATGTGAGCAGCGGGGTTGAATCTGCACCTGGCTTAAAATGCGCTGCACAGATCGAAAAATTTGTTGCAGCCGTAAAAGATGCATGAGTTTTTTGCATACAGCCAGCCGGCTGGGTGCGGCGTTGGGCTTGCGTGGCAGGCGAGTAGGTTTTTATGAGTGAAAAGCACGTTAATGATTACGCTTCGGTGCCCGATGCGCGCGGCCACTTCGGCCCTTACGGCGGTCGCTTCGTTGCCGAGACACTGATCTCGGCGCTGGATGAGCTGCAAGCGGTGTATCAAAAACTCAAAAACGATGCCGCTTTCCAAAGCGAATTCGATGCTGACCTGGCGCACTATGTGGGGCGGCCCTCGCCCCTATATCACGCCGAACACTGGAGCCGCAAAGTAGGCGGTGCACAGATTTTTCTCAAGCGCGAAGACCTGAACCATACCGGCGCGCACAAGGTTAACAATACCATTGGCCAGGCGCTGCTTGCGAAATACATGGGCAAGCCACGCGTGATTGCCGAAACAGGCGCGGGGCAGCACGGCGTCGCATCGGCGACGGTAGCAGCGCGCTTTGGCATGCAGTGCCACGTATTCATGGGTGAGGAAGACGTTCGACGCCAGTCGCTGAATGTTTATCGTATGAAATTACTTGGCGCAGAGGTCATCCCGGTAACCTCCGGAAGCCGCACATTGAAAGACGCGATGAACGAAGCCCTGCGCGACTGGGTTACCAATGTCGATAACACTTTCTACATTATTGGCACGGTGGCAGGGCCGGCACCCTACCCGCAAATGGTGCGCGACTTCCAGTCGGTGATTGGCCGCGAAACAAGGCGTCAAATGCTCGAGCAAACCGGCGCACTGCCCGATGCACTGGTGGCTTGCGTTGGTGGTGGTTCCAATGCCATCGGCTTGTTTCATCCCATGCTTGAAGACGAGGCAGTGGCGATGTACGGCGTCGAGGCGGGCGGCGATGGTGTGGAAACCGGACGCCACGCGGCGCCGCTCAATGATGGTGTGCCCGGCGTATTACACGGTAACCGCACCTATTTAATGGAGGATGAGGACGGGCAGATCATTGAAACCCACAGTATTTCTGCGGGGCTCGACTACCCGGGTGTTGGCCCTGAGCACGCCTGGCTAAAAGATATCGGGCGCGTCAAGTACGTAGCCATTAACGATGACGAGGCCATGCAAGCGTTTCGCGATTTAACCCGTATCGAGGGCATTATGCCGGCGCTGGAAACTGCACACGCGCTGGCCTATACAGAGAAGTTGGCGCGCGATATGAGCAAAGACAAGCGTATTGTGGTGAACCTTTCCGGGCGTGGTGACAAAGATATTCTTACCGTTGCCGATATCGATGGAATCAGTTTCTGATGCGCCCAGCCGGTAGTTTTAAAGCCCACGCTTCTGCTTCTGCTTCTGCTAGTGCGCCGCGATCGGCGATCGCTTGCCAATGTAATGCCTGTTGCAAGGAGCGTACATGAGCCGGATTAAAAAAACACTGCGGCAACTCAAGCAAAACGGCCGCAAAGCTGTTGTGCCCTATATCGTTGCCGGCGATCCGGGTATTGAATCAACTTTGCCATTGATGCACGCATTGGTTGAGGCTGGTGCGGATATAATCGAGCTGGGCGTCCCATTTTCAGATCCGATGGCAGAGGGGCCAGTAATACAGTTAGCACATGAGCGG
The DNA here is from genome assembly GCA_013043705.1 of Pseudomonadales bacterium. Classification (GTDB taxonomy): domain Bacteria; phylum Pseudomonadota; class Gammaproteobacteria; order Pseudomonadales; family UBA7434; genus UBA7434. Next base: position 25,850 of record JABDNS010000020.1, on the reverse strand, counting down.
GCGTTGGCGCAGGGAGTCAGCCTGCAACAAACGCTGGATACTGTGGCAGCATTCAGGCGCAGCGATACACAAACGCCGGTGGTATTAATGGGTTATGCCAACCCGGTAGAAGCTTTCGGTTATACCCGCTTCGCCACTAGCGCGGCTGCGGCGGGCGTGGATGGTATTCTCACCGTCGATATGCCGCCGGAAGAGATCGGGGCGCTGAATACAGCGTTGCGAGAGCAGGATATAGATAGCATTTTACTTATCGCGCCCACCACCACCGATCAACGCATTGAAAAAATATGTGCTGCGGCCAGCGGATATATTTATTACGTCTCACTCAAAGGCGTTACCGGTGCCGGCCATCTAGATTCTGCTAGTGTTGCCGCCAAGGTGGCGCGCATCAGAAACGCCAGCGACTTGCCGGTTTGTGTGGGCTTTGGCATCAAGGATGCCGCTTCTGCAAAAGCGGTGGCGGCGGTAGCCGACGGGGTGGTCGTCGGCAGTGTATTGGTTGATGCGCTGGCAAGTGCAGCCAAACAGGGTGCGAGTACTGAGGAATTAACGCGTGTGGCAGCCAAGTTGTTAAAAGAAATTGTAAACGGTGCGGCTGCCGCGCGCGGCGCATGAACTTGCGGTTTAATATAACGGTAGAGGAGCGGCCATGAGCTGGCTCGATAAAATCAAACCTTCTTTCGTTTCACCCAGTGAGCCTGCCGAAGATAATCGGTCGTCAGTGCCCGAAGGTCTTTGGAAAAAGTGCGTTCGTTGTGACGCCGTGTTGTACCGGCCTGAACTGGAAAAAAATCTGGACGTTTGTCCCAAGTGCCAGCATCACATGCGCATCGATGCGCGCCGGCGGCTAGACGTTACGCTCGATGAAGAGGGTCGGGAAGAGCTTGCCAGCGATGTGCTGCCGGTCGATCGCCTGAAATTTCGCGATACCAAAAAATATCGTGAGCGTCTCAGCCAGGCGCAAAAGAAAACCGGTGAAAAAGATGCATTGGTGGTTATGTCCGGCACGCTGCAGGGCAGGCCGGTAATTGCAGCAGCGTTTGCATTCAGCTTTCACGGTGGATCTATGGGTTATGCGGTGGGAGAGCGCTTTACGCGCGCGGCCAATGCGGCCCTGGAGCGCGGTTGTCCGCTAATATGCTTTAGTGCTACCGGGGGCGCCCGCATGCAAGAAGCGCTGATATCGCTAATGCAGATGGCCAAGACGGCAGCGGTGCTGGAGCGAATGAAAACCCAATCGTTGCCGTATATCTCAGTTATGACCGACCCGGTGTACGGCGGCGTCTCGGCAAGCCTTGCGATGCTCGGCGATATCAATATTGCTGAGCCCAACGCGCGCGCCGGATTTGCAGGGCCAAACATTATTGAGCAAACCATCAGGCAAAAGTTGCCGCCGGGCTTTCAACGCAGTGAATTCCTGTTGGAGCGTGGCGCTATCGATATGATTGTTGCGCGCGGTGAGATGCGCGCGACCTTGTCGCGATTACTCGACAAACTGATGGCGCACCGCGATGAGCCCGAGATTGAAGCGATAGACGATTCGGCGCATGCAAGCGAAGTAGAGACAAGTGACGAGGTGGCTGCAGCGCAAACAGGGAATGCCGAGGCAGGCGACGTGATTGAGCAGCAGAGTTAGCAGCGCGCGATTCGCGCCGCGCAATGTTTAAGGGCTGCTGTCGGTGACTGTTTCCACACTTGCAGATTGGCTCGCCCGCATTGAACAACTGCACCCCGAAAACATTGAGCTTGGGCTAGATCGCATTGGCTGCGTGCGTCGGCAGTTAGGTTTGCCCAAGCCGGCCACAACCGTGATTAGTATCGCGGGCACCAACGGCAAGGGTTCGGTTATCCGCGCCCTGCAAGTCCTGCTTGAGCATGCTGCGCCAGGTGCTGCAGCGCCACGCGCTGGCGTCTATACCTCGCCACACTTGCTTCGCTTCAACGAGCGCATTTGCATTGGCGGCCAATCGGTGTGCGATGCAACGCTAGTGCAGGCTTTTGAGCGCGTCGAACGCGCCAGGCGCGCGGCGGGAGAATCCGCGGGCGCTGAGCTAAAACTAACCTATTTTGAATTTACCACGCTGGCGGCGCTTTGCATTTTTACCGATGCGGCGCTGGATTATGTGCTGCTGGAAGTCGGACTGGGTGGGCGCCTCGATGCCGTTAACCTGGTTGACGCCGACCTTGCACTGATAACCAATATCGCACTCGACCATGAGCACTGGCTGGGCAGCACTCGCGAAGCAATAGGCGCTGAAAAAGCCGGTATTCTCAGACCCGGCGCAGACTGTGTTATTGGCGACCCCGATCCGCCGCGAAGCTTGTTCGATGCGGTGCAAACGGACGCGGCACAGGCCTACTGGGCGGCCGGCGAGCATACACCTGTTGCAGGCCATAAACATAGCCTGCTTGCAACGGATTCGGGTTTTGAGTGGTTTGGGGTCGATTCCAGCGGTAATGCTATCCGCTACGCAGGTTTACCCGAGCCGCAACTGGCGGCCGAGAACTGGAGCACCGCAATGCAGGCTGCAGCGTTGCTTGACGCGCTGCCGGATCGGGCGGTTTGTGCCGAACTCATGGCAAGCGTTTCGATTACCGGTCGCTTTTCCAGTCACCGCTATCGAGGCAAGCCCGTGCAGCTGGATGTGGCACACAACCCCGCAGCGGTGGCGAGGCTTGCGCAAATGCTGCAAGACCAGCCAGGCAGGCCGATCTACATGATTTTTGCGGCACTCGCCGACAAGCGTGTCGACGCCATGTTACAACAGCTGATTCCACTGGTAGACCACTGGATTTTTCCACAACTACGCAACTGCCCGCGAGCGCTGGATGCGGATAAAATGCTGCAGAACTTCCATGCGCAGGGTGGAAATGCGAAAGCGGGCGAGGCCGGAGGCAGCGTGCAGGATGCGCTACAAAAACTGTCTGCCGGGCGTCCGGATGGCGCCTGCCTATGCGTGAGCGGGTCTTTTTTTACCGTGGCAGAAGCACTGGAACTTATCGAACGTGAGCAAACTTTTGAATAGCGGCAAGAGGCGCAATCCACATCATGGGTGACCAGGTAAAACGCAGGCTCGTAGGTGCGGCAGTGCTGCTGCTATTGGCAGCGCTAGTCTGGCCGTTGCTGTTTAACTTCGATGATTCGCTGGGTGGTAATGAACTCGTGCTTGATGTTGAGCCCATGCCAAGCGATGCTGCGGTTGCAGACACGAGTGTTGGCATCAATGCCAAGCCAAATCCCGCCCAGGCGGCCCCGGTGCCGGAGCCATCAATAACCGAGCGACTCAGTGCCGAGGCAGAAAATTTATTGCAGAACACGGCCGACAATGCCGGTGCGATCGTTTCCAACAGCTCAGCACAGCGCGGCAAGCCGCGGCTGGATTCAAACCGCGTGCCGGTTTCCTATGTAGTGCAGGTTGCAACATTTAATGAATGGAACAATGCAAAAAACTTTAAGGAGTCGTTACTAGGTAATGGCTTGAAGGCCTACGTAAAACCTGCCAGTGCTGCGCAGCCAGGGCCTTATCGCATTGCGGTTGGCCCGGTAATGACCTACGCGGAAGCCGAAGAAATTTCCCGGCGCATCGAAACAGAGCACAAAATAATGGACGCAATCATACGCAGGTTAAGAGACGTTTAAGCAGGCCAATCCGCAGCCGCCTAATAAAAAGGACAAAAGCATTTATGAACCAACTCGACATGCTGATTTTAATCATACTGGGATTTTCCGGCCTGGTTAGCGTGTTGCGCGGCTTCGTAAAGGAAGCACTGTCACTGCTTATCTGGTTTGTTGCTTTTGCCGTTGCGGTAGCCTTTGGGCCGCGCTTTGCGCAGTTGCTGGCCGGTTGGTTCGCGCACGAAACGTTGCGCCTGGTAGCGTCCTTTTTTGTTTTGTTCGTGGGTACCTTGATCGTTGGTGGCCTGGTTAACCAACTGATTATTTCGCTGGTTAGCAAAGCAGGGTTGGGTCCGCTGGATCGCATGCTGGGCATGGTGTTCGGTGTACTTCGCGGTGGTATTATCGTGCTTGTACTGCTAATGATTTTCCCGCCTTTGTTATCGCTGGATACGCAAGCATGGTGGCAGGAGTCCTTGCTGGTGCCCAAGTTTCTAATGCTGGAGGATTGGGCGCTGCAAACTTTTAGTGAGTTGGCGCACTGGCGCGCGCAAGTGCTATCGCCAGGCGATGGTGCATGAGAGCGATTGCGTGATAGGGCGCATGAGCACGTATATGCATTGTGCTGGCTACACACTGTTCGATTATGCGACAATCGCAGTGCATAGGATTTTTGCCGTGAAGCGGCGCTTGAGCGAGGAGTCGGGCTAGTGTGTGGTGTAGTGGGCGTGGTCGGTCGTTCGGGTGTCAACCAGATGCTCTACGACGCTTTAACGGTAATCCAGCATCGCGGCCAGGATGCCGCAGGCATCATGACCTACTCGGACGGCCGCTTTAACCAACGCAAAGGCAATGGCCTGGCGCGCGATGTGTTTCGCCAGCATCATATGGATCGCCTGGCGGGCAACATAGGCGTTGCACATTGTCGCTACCCCACCGCAGGCAGCTCCAGCGCCGCGTTGGCACAGCCTTTCTATGTCAACTCCCCTTACGGTATTGCGCTGGCGCACAACGGCAATCTGGTCAATGCTGAAGCCCTTAAGGAGGATGTGTTTCGCGAAGACCTTCGCCATGTGAACACCGACTCGGATTCCGAAGTTATTCTCAACGTGTTTGCGCACGAGTTGCAAAAACTGGGCAAGCTCAAGCCAGCGGCCGAAGATATTTTTCACGCGGTGAAAGCAGTGCATCGCCGCTGTTCGGGTGGCTATGCGGTGGTGGCAATGATCGCAAATTATGGCATTGTGGCGTTTCGCGATCCGCGCGGCATTCGCCCGTTGGTTTATGGGCGACGCGAACACGCAGATGGGCCGGAGTATATGGTTGCCTCGGAAAGCGTGGCGCTTAGCGCGCAAGGATTTGATTGTGTTGCCGATGTGGCGCCAGGCCAGGCTGTTTTTATCGAAGCCGATGGGCAGCTACATTTAGAGCAATGCAGCGCGCCTGCGCCACATACGCCATGTATATTCGAGTACGTTTATTTCGCGCGACCCGATTCAATTATCGATGATATTTCGGTGTATAAAGCGCGGCTGCGCATGGGTGAAAAACTTTCTGAAAAAATCCAGCGCTTGTGCCCGCAGCACGATATCGATGTGGTCATACCCATTCCTGATACCAGCCGGGTTTCTGCGCAAGTTATTGCCTACAACCTTGGCGTAAAATTTCGCGAAGGTTTAATCAAGAACCGCTATATAGGGCGTACATTTATTATGCCCGGGCAGAGTGCCCGCAAGCGCTCGGTGCGGCAGAAACTAAATGCCATTGAGCTGGAGTTTCGCGACAAAAACGTTTTGCTCGTGGATGATTCGATTGTGCGCGGCACTACCTGCAATGAAATTATCCAGATGGCCCGCGAAGCGGGTGCGCGGAAAGTTTACTTCGCCTCGGCCGCGCCGCCAGTTCGCTATCCAAATGTGTACGGCATCGATATGCCCTCAGCCGAAGAGCTCATAGCGCACGACAAGTCGGTAGACGAGATCTGTGCGCTGATTGGCGCAGACCAATTGATCTACCAGGACCTTGAAGATCTTGTCGATTGCGCGAAAGAGGGCAACCCTGGTATAGAAAACTTTGATTGCGCTGTGTTCGACGGGGTTTATGTAACCGGTGATGTCGACCAAAGCTACCTGGCGCAGCTGCATAGCGCGCGCAATGATGCGGCCAAAAATGCTAGTGCCAAGGGCGGTGCAAATACCGATGCCGCAGCGGGCGACGACAGCGCACTGGTAGACCTTTACAACGATGTGTCCTGATGAGTAGCGTAAAAACGAATTCAGGCAGGTCTTTACCCGATGGTTTGAGTGCGCAAACACTAGCGGTGCGCGCCGGGCAGCAGCGCAGCGATGCCGGTGAACACGCCGAGGCACTGCTGCTTAGCTCCAGCTATGTATTTGCCGACTGTGAAGATGCCGCCGCGCGATTTGCTGGCGATCGCAGCGGCAACGTTTACACGCGCTACACCAATCCCACCGTGCGTAACTTCGAGCAGCGCCTGGCCGCGCTGGAAGGTGCTGAAGACTGCGTGGCAACAGCATCGGGCATGGCCGCCATAATGTCATTGTGCCTGGCCAGGTTGTCAGCTGGTGATCACATCATTTGTTCTCGCGATGTGTTTGGCTCTACGGTTATGTTGCTGGACAATTTTTTCGTCAAGTTTGGTGTCGAGGTTAGCTACGTACCAGTTAACCAGCCCGATGCGTGGCGCGAGGCGATTCGCGATAACAGCAAACTTTTATTTCTCGAAACGCCTTCCAACCCGCTCAATGAAGTGGCCGACATCCAGGTGCTGGCAAAGCTTGCCAGCGAGCGAGACTGCCTGCTGGTTGTCGACAATTGTTTTTGTTCGCCCGCGCTGCAACAACCGTTGGCATTGGGTGCCGACCTGGTTGTGCATTCCGCAACGAAATACCTCGATGGCCAGGGCCGTTGCCTGGGCGGCGCGGTGTGCGGCAGTGTGGAACTTATCGAAAGCATACGCGGTTTGCTGCGCTCGGGCGGTCCGTCGATGAGCCCGTTTAATGCCTGGGTTTTTCTCAAAGGCCTGGAAACACTGGCGCTGCGCATGCAGGCCCATAGCAGTAGTGCTATGACAATTGCCAAGTGGCTGGCGCAACAAAGCTGGGTAGGGCGCGTTTATTATGCGGGGCTGGACAGTCATCCGGGGCATCAGCTCGCGGCGCGCCAGCAGCGCGCCTTTGGCGGTGTTTTGTCGTTCACGATTAATGGCGATCTCGACGCCACCTGGCGATTTATCGACGCGACCCGGGTTTTTTCCCTAACCGCGAATCTTGGCGATACCAAGAGCACCATCGTGCATCCGGCAACGACTACCCACGGCAGGTTGTCGCCGGAGCAGCGCGCAGCGGCAGGCATAGGCGATAACCTTGTACGAATTTCGGTCGGTCTGGAAGCGATTGACGACCTGCAAGACGATCTGCTGCGCGGTGCCGCCACATTGTGATCAGCGCCCTGCATCGGCAGCGGCGATGTCTATACTTGCTTAACTAAATCAAGCAATTGCGGTATTGCCACGGCCCTTGGCTGTGTCCTGCTGCGGAGAACGCAATGAGCGGCATCACCCCGATTAGCAAGGACGCAGCCAAGTTCGAGCCGGCTGCTGCCCCGGCGGCCCTGCAAAAATGTGTTGCAGAAGTAGGCAAGGTGCTGCTCGGTAAGCAAGACCAGATTCGCATGGCTTTGTGCTGCCTGCTTGCGCGGGGGCACCTGCTCATCGAAGACTTGCCGGGCATGGGCAAAACCACACTGGCGCATGCGCTTGGTGATGCCTTGGGCCTTGAATACCGCCGCATCCAGTTTACCTCGGATATGTTGCCGGCCGATGTGCTCGGCACCTCAATATTCAAACGCGATTCCGGCGAGTTCCAGTTTGTCGAGGGGCCAATCTTCACCCAGTTGCTGTTGGCCGATGAAATTAATCGCACCACGCCAAAAACACAAAGTGCGCTGCTCGAGGCGATGGAAGAAAAACAGGTGAGTATCGACGGTGTTACCCGGCCGTTGCCCGAGCCTTTCTTTGTTATCGCCACTCAAAACCCCGGTAGTCAATCAGGAACCTACGCGTTGCCGGAATCGCAGCTCGACCGCTTCCTGATGCGCATTGAAGTGGGCTACCCGGGCCACGATGCGGAACGCGAAATGTTGCGCGCTGGCCTGGGCGAGCAACATCGCAAGCCGGTTAGCCAGCAGATGGGTCTTGAGCAACTGTTTGCGTTGCAAAAGCAGGTAGACATACAAAAGGTCTCGGATACTTTGCTCGATTACCTGCAGCGGCTGGTCGATTATTCGCGCAGTAATCCGGACTTTGCCTACGGTTTATCACCGCGCGGTGCGCTGGCATTGTTGCAGTCGGCCAAGGCCGCAGCGTTATTGGAAAATCGGGCGCACGTCATTCCTGAAGATGTGCAGGCGGTGCTACCGTGGGTGGCAGCGCATCGTCTGGCGCCCGCGGGCGGAACCATGAGCGGGGCTTTGGGGCTGGTTGCGCAGATGCTCGATTCAGTGGACGTACTTTAACCTCGCGCTGCAAGTAATTCTTCGTGCGCATACCCAGCGACCTTTACCAGAAGCGCTATCGTGACAGGCGCGGGCGACGTGGTCGCATTGGCTGGCAGCAAAAATGGCGCGCGTGGCTGGATCGTCGTATTCCCGCCGCGCACGAGCACCATCTATCTCACCGCAATATTTTTATTTTCCCCTCGCGAGCGGGTCTTGTTTACGCCGCCTTTATCGGCATGTTATTGCTGGTGGCAATAAACTTTGAAAATAGCGCAGTCTATGCGCTGGTTTTTTTGCTCAGCGGCATGCTGGTGGTTTCGATTCTGCATACTTTCGCGAATTTATCCGGCTTGCAAATTACAGGTCGCTCCGGTGAGTCTGCCTTTGCCGGCCGGCACGCCGTGTTCAAAATTATTCTATCGGCGCAAGAACGGGTTCACTACGGCGTGCAATTGAGCTGGCAGGAAGTCAGCACCGAGCACGTCGATGTTGAGCCGGGTGCCGAGCAGCGACTGTCAATGCGTTTTCGTACCGGCCCGCGCGGTATTTGCAATCCTGGCCGGGTAAAAATACAAACCAGCTATCCGCTCGGGCTGGTTACAGCATGGACCTGGGTCGACCTTGATATGCACGCGGTGGTGTATCCGTATCCTGATAAGAATGCCGGCTCGCCGGCAGCGCGCAGCGCGTACCATGAATCGGGCAGCCGCGAGCAAACCGGCAGCGATGACTTTTTTGGTTTGCGTGCCTATGTGCCCGGTGACAGCTTGCGCTCGGTGGCGTGGAAAACATATGCCAGAAACGACCAGCTGGCCAGCAAGCAGTTTGTAGATTACATCGACAATCGGCTCTGGCTCGAATGGAACGCGGCACACGGTAGCGATGAGCAAAGGTTGGCACAATTGTGTCACTGGGCTCTACTCGCTGAGGGTGGCCATCACGAATACGGCTTGCAGTTACCCGGTGAGCAACTGTCGCCGTCACGCGGCAGGCGACACCTGGAGGAATTGCTTACCCGCTTGGCCATGTTCCGCCTGCCGGATGCTCAAAGTGTGGTGATGCAAAACACGGCTGAGCAGGACGCAGCGCCACAATCGGCCGCAGGCCAGGTGGGTAACGACACTACGCCGCCCAATGCGGTGGAGTTCTCGTGAGTACAGCTTCACAGATCCCACGCAATAGCATTATCTGGCTGTTGCTCGCTCAGTTGGTTGTCATCCTGCCGCATACCGGGCGCATGAGCTGGTGGATGATTGCGATTTGGTTGCTTTGTGCGTTGTGGCGTATGGCGATGTTTCGCGGCGAAGCCAGTTATCCCGGTCGAGCCGTACGCGGTGTGTTGGTAATGCTTGGCAGTATTGGCGTAGCTGTTTCTTTTGGCAGCGTCGGCGGTCTGGACTTTGCAGTAGCTTTGTTAATCCTGGCGTTTTCGCTAAAGCTTATAGAAGTGCGTACGCGACGCGATATGTTCCTGGTATTTAACCTGGCACTGTTTATTGTGGCCGCGTCGTTCCTGTTCTCGCAATCGGTTTTTCTTGCACTGTACCAGATTGGCAGCATCGTACTCATTTTTACTGCAATGGTCGCTACCCAGCACGCGCTTCACAATCGCGCACCATTGCTGTCCTTGCGTAAGTCTCTAAGGCTTGTGGCGCAGGCTGTACCGGTGATGTTGTTATTTTTTCTTGTGTTCCCTCGCATACCCCCTATCTGGTCGGTTCCTACCAGCGGTGGTGGGGCGGGTACCGGCATGAGCGACAGTATTGAGCCGGGAGATATCGCCAAACTAAATCAATCGAGTAAGCTCGCCTTCGTTGTTGAATTTGAATCGACACGACCGCCTAGCATTGAGATGTATTGGCGTGGCATTACGCTGGAAGACTTCGATGGCCGAAAATGGTCTGCAGCTGACAGCGCGGTTAGTGTAGGCGATAGATCGCGACGTGAAGAATTGACCGAGCAGATTGAATTGTACGGGGTGCCGCTGCGGTACACATTGATTGTTGAGCCCACTAAAAAGAACTGGCTGTTTGCATTACCTGTTGCGCAGCTGCAAACAGATGCGGACAGGGCCGGGATGAAAGGAATTTTCTACACCGCAGACTACAACTTGCGAAAGCGCACACCGCTGAGCGAACGCAGCGAGCTTAAGGTTGAATCCTACCTGGATTACCGCGCAGATTGGACGCTTTCGCAGCAGGCGCGGAAAAATAATTTGCGCCTGCCGCGGCGATCCAATCCACGCGCGCGCAGTTTAGCCCAACAAATGTATGCCCGGACAGGTTCAACCGAGCAGTTTGTATTAGCTATGCAGCGCTACTTTCTTGAAAAGGATTTTTTCTACACGCTGGAGCCACCGGAGTTGGGCCGACATACAGTAGACGAATTTGTTTTCGATACGCGAAAGGGCTATTGTGAGCACTACGCCAATGCTTTTGCTTTTATGTTGCGTGCGGCGGGCGTGCCGGCGCGTGTGGTGGTGGGCTATCAGGGCGGTGAGGTAAACCCGCATAACAACACGCTGTCGGTAAGGCAGCTCGACGCGCATGCCTGGCTGGAGTACTGGCAGGCGGGCGAGGGCTGGCTGCGGCTTGATCCAACTTATACGGTGGCGCCAGAAAGAATTAATTTTGGCTTGGAGGGTGCCTTGGCCCGTCGCCCGGAGCTGGGCGCATCGCGGCTTTCGCCGCTGTATCTGCGCAACCTGGCAATGATTAAGTCGGTAAGATTGCGGCTGGACGCGATCAACCACTCCTGGCAGCGCTGGGTGGTAAATTTTGACGCCAGCCAGCAGCGGCGCGTGTTTGAAAGATTGATGGGCTCAGCAGATCCCTGGAAGCTGGGGTTGATAGTTGCAGGGGTTCTGGGAGCGATGCTGGCATTGTTGTCGTTTATAATTTTGCGCCCGGGCGCAAAAGATACGCGGTCGCCCGAACACAAGTTGTATCGGCGTTTCTGTAGAAAAATGCAAAAGCGGCTGCAGCTCAGGCGTGGTAAAGCAGAAACACCGTTGGCCTTCGCTGCGCGCATCGCTGCACAGGCACCGCAATGCGCCGAGCAGGCCGATGCTATTACACGGCAATACATGCAAATTGCCTACGCCGGTGAAAGTGGCCTGAAACAGTTTAAACGTAGTGTTGAGCGCTTTAGGCCGCGCCGCCCGGCCAGTTAGCGGCTTGCTTTGCTGCGCTACCTTGTTTGGCTGAATTATCTGTAGTGTAATGAAATTGCCTAATGAAACTGCTCAATCAAACCACCTAATGAATTCGACTCCTGAAATCGTTGAATAGAATAGTCGAATCGTTTGGCCAAATGGCTCCCACGCTCAATTTCAACTATTAATGCTACAAATTGCATGAAGCTATTCCAGAAAATTGCTACGCCGTGTATCGGCGTTTGCTCCACAGGTATCGGCGACTCAGTGTGCCGTGGATGCAAGCGATTTGATTATGAGGTAATTCAGTGGAATGGCTTCGATGAGACCCAGAAACAGGCAATCGATGAGCGTCTTGATCGTCTCTTGAGTGGTGTTGTTGCCCGGTATCTTGAATTGTTTGATTCTGCGCAATTAGCGCAGCAGCTTAAATTGCAGCAGCTTCGCTACGCGGCGTATCGAGACCCATACTGCTGGTTGTTCGAACTGCTTCGAGCCGGCGCCAGCCAAATCGATAAGCCATCCCAGTATGGATTCACCATTAGGCCTGGTTACCAGCATATCAATCTGGTTGACGTGCGAGACATGATCGACCATGAATATTATTTATTGTCAGTGGCGCACTACGAGCGTTACATCGTGGCTAATCGGCGCCGCGCACGGCATGCCAGTGGTATGGGCGAAACACGTTGAGCGCGGTAATTAAAAAGGTCGGTCCGGTCGCGTTCGACGAGACAGCCTTGCTAGAAAAAGCGGGTATTGATCGCTTTCTGTTGTGCCCAACGCCAGAGCCATGGCTTGCCAGCGCAATAAATTGCATTCCTTTACTGCTTGTCGATCACGCCAACTGCGAAAAGAAAGCGGCTTCCACCGCGCTGCAGTTGCTTTATCGCTACACGGAAAACAGCAAGCTTCTACATAAAATGTCGCGCCTGGCGCGCGAGGAGCTGCGCCATTTTGAGCAAGTGCTGGCGCAAATGCAGCGTCTTGATATCCAGTACGAGCAACTGTCAGCGGCGCGTTATGCGGGCGCATTGCATGCTGAAATTCGCAAGCCAGAGCCTGCCAGGTTGATCGACACGCTTATCGTTGGCGCTTTTATTGAAGCCAGGTCCTGTGAGCGCTTTGCCCGCCTGGTGCCACTGCTAAAGCAGGTAGACGAGGAGCTAGCAGTTTTTTACGCATCGTTGCTAAAGTCTGAGGCGCGCCACTATCGCGATTATTTATCGCTAGCCGAAACGGCTGCGGGTGATGCGGGAATAGACCGGTCTTCGGTAGACCAGCGAATCGTCGCTATTGCGCAGCGTGAAGCTGAACTGGTGCAATCGCCCGACGCAGAATTTCGCTTCCACAGTGGCGTACCGGCCTAACTAGCTTTGCCGTTCTTTGTTGCCTAACCACAGCAAGATAAGCAGGCTGGGAATAACCGCCAGCGCGGTTAAAATAAAAAACAGCGCCCAGTTGCCTTGTAGCCAATCAACCAATTGGCCACTGCCCGAAGCAAACAGCGTACGGCCAAGCGTGCCTAATGAGGCAAGCAGCGCGTATTGTGTTGCAGTGTAGTTGCGATCGCATAGCGATGAAAGAAACGCCACAAACGCCACCGTAGACCAGGCGGAGGTAAATCCGTCTACTACCACCGAGGCGGCGAACAAGGTTTTTACAGGCCCCACCGCTGCAAGCCAGGCAAACATCAGGTTCGATGCAGACATTGCCAGCCCGGCAATAAACAAGCCACGCAACACGCCAAAACGCGCTACGAACGCGCCGCTTAATAAAGAAAACACTACGGTTACAGCCCAGCTTACAAGCTTCGAGTAATAGGCAATGTCGCTATTGCTGAAACCGATTTCGCGGTAGAAAACCAGCGACATGCGGCCAAGGAAGGCCTCGCCGATTTTAAACAGCAGGATAAAGGCCAGCAGCGCCAATGCCATTTGCAAACCATTGCGGCGGAAAAACGCAAGCAGCGGGTCGATCACTGCCGCTGCCAGCGATGCGCTGGCTTTGTCGAGCGGCCCGGCGTTATGCAGTTCGGCGGCGCTGGCGATAGGTACTTGCCGATTTAGCGCGGATTGACCCAGTAGCGCAATGGCTAACGCGAACAGTAGTGTACCTGCAAGCAATCCACCGGGTACATACCATGCAGAAGCTTTAACAGTATCGGCAAGGCCTGCGCCACCGCCAAGTAGCCATACCGCGAGCAGGAACGGGCAGGCCATCATTACCATGGTTGCGATTTTGCGCCCGTTACTTAGTTGCAGCGCATTGTGCAAGTAACCGAGTTTTCTCTCGTTGTGCAATCTATCGCGATCGGCATTGTCTGGCTCAGGGAAGAACACCACCGCTGCCGCAAGCACTATGAATAGCGGCGCGGTAAGCAGGTAGAGTACACCCCAGTCCAGCTGAAAACTGTCTGCAGTAATCAATACGATAGCGCCGATGCCAGCATAGCCTGTCCACCAACCGGCGATGGCCATAGATGCGGCGACCGACATGGTTTGTTCTTCGTGCTCAGCAATCGAGTCAATTCGAAAGGCATCAATGGCAATGTCTTGTGTTGCCGAGGCGATAGCAATGGCCAGGCAAAGCAAGATGGTTACCCGGCTGCTCTCGGCGGGGTTGCTCATGCTCACCGCCACGCATAGCAGCGCAATGGCCAGTTGCATAAGTACGATCCAGCTTTTGCGCTGCCCCAGTGTAAGCATGGCGGGGCGTCGAATGCGGTCGATCAGTGGTGACCACAAAAAATTAATCGAGTAGGCGGCGTATATAGCGCCTGCATAACCAATGCTGGCGCGTGACAAGCCAGTATCTTTTAGCCACAGGGTTAACATTGAGCCGATCAATACAAAAGGCAGGCCGCTGGATACACCGAGCAGTAATACCCGCAGTGCGCGCGGATCCCTGTAACGGGCAAACTGCGTGGACCATGCTTCGTTGCCTTGCGAGCTGTGGGCATTACTCACGGCGTCAATCCTGCGCTCGCGAGCGGATCTTTTATCGGGGTGGGGTAGAGCTCGGGAAGCATATGGTTTTGTTGCGTGGCGCCAGGCAACCTAAAAGACTTGATTGCAGCGGCCAGGGCATCATTTTGCCAGGTTTCTTTGCTAGAGTCGGCAGCATATAAATACTGCTCCAGGTCATCGATCGCCTGGCACAACTCAACAGCACCGATTGAACGAAGCCAGTTTGATTTGTCTTGTGTCTGCGCGGCTTTCTTGTGCTGGATGGTATGCCGCGGTAGCGTGTTGCGCATAGCGAACCACCAGTTATCCAGCAGCTGCTGTGCCTGGCGCGCGTCTCCCGCTTTGCAGGCGGCGAGTAGCTGGCGTTGAACTAATTTCAATGCGCGTTGCGGGTCTTGCCCGGTAGGTGCAAGGCGGGGACTATCCGTTGCTGCCCGGTGTCGCCACCATGCAAACGCGGTAGCTAGCCAACCCAGCGTAGCGATAAGTGTGGCAACCTGCCAGCTGCGCAGGTTACCGGAGGGCATTGCGTTTGCAGGTGTACTTAATTCATTGTTTGGTATTTGCAGCGGGTTTCCCATGTTCGCACTTTTCTGGTTACCCGCCTTTGGGCTGACTGCCTGCACAGCCGTACTGACGCCGCTATCAGTATTGCTTGCAGCACCGGGCTTAACGCTAATCGTTCGAGAGGGCAGTGTGGCCGTTTCGGCGCGATCGGTTTCGGTGTTCCACCATGCCAGTTTTATCGCTGGTAGGGTGATGGTGCCAGGACGTGTGGGAATTAAGGCATAAGTGTCTTTGCGTTTTCCGGCAATACCGCCGCTCCATGTTTCGGTTACAAACGCAGGCTTTTCAGGGTAGCGGTTCAAACCGTCGATAGCGGCATCGAAAACTTCAGGTAGGTACTCGCCTGGTAAGCCAACCGCATACACCTCGATGCTGCGGGTGATAGGCTGGCCTACTTCGGCCTGGGAACTCGTCTCTTGCCACTCTTCGCGTAGTTGTAGTTCCTGCGCAGGCAACCAGTTTAGTGGGTTGATGCCGGCGGGAATTGCCTTGATGTTCAGCGTTATCGCATTGGCGGCGAGCCGCACCGGGGTGCCGCCGCGCATTGGGTCGACGCCGAAGCCAAAGCCAAAACGCCCGCGTTTGGCACCGGCCGTTGCGGTTAGGGTTTGCCCTTGTATCTCTACTTGCGCTATTTGCTTGAATTGCAGTGCATAGCGTTTTTCTACGACCTGGTATTGTGTGCCATTAATTTTTCGTTGGTAGCTTATATCCTCAAGCTCGACGATTTCTGTATCCTGAATTTGTAACGGGCTAATTTGTGCATCGCTCAAGCCAACCCGGTACATTAGTCGCATGGTATAAATTAACTGCTCGCCGGGGTAGACCTCGCTCTTATCCACCTCGGCCTCCAGCATGACGCTTTTGTCGCTGGCACTCGCGGGCGGCTGTACGGGCTGGCTTATTTCGATATCGATGGGTGCACTGCGTTTGCCTTGAAATTGCAGGGCAGGTATGCGGATTTTTCCGGTTGCTAATGGTTTCAATGTTAGGCTCAGGCGCTGCATCGCCTCGGTGCGGCCATTCACCATCGAGTACTCACTCTGCGATGAGCGGCCGAGTATTTCAAAGTATTTTTCGATGGGAGACAGATCAATATCAGCCAGCGAATCGCTACCGCCGCTACGAATTTCCAGCCTTAGCGTTTCATTAATTGGCACCGTATTTCGATCTGCACGCAGCTCCAGCGCCAGCGAGGCTTGCGACGCAACGAGCAGCAGCAAGCAGCAAAACGGACGCAGCAATCTGGACCGGCTTGTTGTGTTAAAGCTAACTACCATATTTTTCCATCTTCCGCTGGCGTTACAACGTCACCGTCGCGTTCGCGAAGCTCGCGTTGGTATTGAAATTTGCGCCGCAATAAGCCGCCAGGGTCATCTTCTATTTTGTTTAACCATTGTTGCAGCTGGGCCTTTTCCTGCGCTTGCGCTGCTGCGCTGGCCATTGCGGGTTTAGCGTTACTGGTTTCGGCGTTTTCCGGCTTTTCACCCACTGCTGCACTCGCAACTTCATCTACCGTTGTTTCGGGGTCGGCTTGAGCTTGCTCTTGCGCGTTGTTGGTTTGCGTGTTGTTGTTTTGCGCGGCCGCCTGCTTCGCACTATCTTCTATGTCGCCAGAAAAGTCACTATCGCGTGCTGCACGATCGGGCTCGCTGTTGGCTTGCGCCTGCTTTGACTGGCTATCACCAATTTCTTGCGGATCACCGCTTTGGCCGCTTTGGCCGCTTTGGCCGCTTTGGCCGCTTTGTGATTGCTGTTGTGGCTGTTGTGGCTGTTGTTGCGATTGGCGCTGGCCTGACTGCGCGGCTGATTGCTCGCCGGCTTGCTGGCCGGTCTGTTGCTGATTGTCCTGTTCTTGATTGTCCTGCTGGCCAGCTTGTTGTTGCTTAGCTTGCTGCTTTAATAAGTCTTCAACAATACTTTTGGCGCGTATGGCATTGTCAAAATCGGCTCGCACAGCCAGCGCCTGTTCGTAGGCTTTTAATGCCTCTTGTAGTTGGCCCTGTTTGGCCAGCGCATGGCCAAGGTTGTAATGCGCATCCGCTTGTGTTGCAGGCGCTGCGCCGTCGAGTTCATCTATTTGCTGCTTGAAGGCTTCGCTGGCGGCGCTGTAATTGCCGGCGGAATAGGCGGCAACACCACGCCAATCTTCACGTTCAAAAAGTTCTGCCGCCTGCTGGGCCTTACCTTGCTCAAGCAGGCGCTGTGCTTGCTGGTCTTTGCGCAGCCAGGGGCGGATGGCGAATGGTATTGAAGGCGAACTAACGGGTGCGGCTCCATTGCTGGTATTGCCTGGCCCGGCAAGCGCCGTGTCCGTTTGCTCGCCAGCTCGTTTGGGCGCCTGTGTCTGTTGCTTTGCATCAGCTTGTGCTTGCGCCGGATTTGGCAGCGAGCAAGCAATAATTAGCGCGGCGGCAAAGGGTAGGGCCAACCCTGGGCAGAGGCTAAGCAGCCACCCGCGCCTGAAAGACAAAAGTGCAAAGGGCAGCAGCACCAGGCACAGCGCTGCGCCGCGATCGCGCCAGGCATCAAACACAACGGCATTATCTCGCTGCGTCCCGCGCAAGGCCTGCTGTGCTAACAAGGGTTCGTTTATCTTATTTATGTCACTGTTATCGGCTTGCATGCCCAGATAGTGGCCACCGGTTTTACGCGCGATTGCCTGTAGTGCTTCGGCCGGTAATCTTGCATTTGCGATGGCACCATTGGAATCTTTTAAGAACTTGCCACTGGGCAGCGGAATCGGGCTACCAGTGGCCGTGCCGAAACCGAGAATATAAAGTTTGGCGCCGGTGCTTTGCAGCAGCTGCGCGATAGCGGTTTCATCGCGGCGGTTAATGTCGTCGGTAAACCAGACAATGCGATTAAGCGAAGCGGGCTCGGCCAGGGTATTAACAAGCTCAAAAGCGCTGGCAGCGTTGCTGCCAATGGTCGGCATTATCTCTGGCGACAGCGCGGGCACCATCGCGGCAATGGTTTTGGCATCGTCGGTAAGAGGGCTCACAATATGCGCATCGCCCGAGTAGGCAACCAGTGCTGTTTGTCCCTCACGCCGGTTCGCCAGCAATTCCAGCAACTTGTAACGCATTTGCGTAAGGCGGGAGGGCCGCACATCTTCGGCGTACATCGATAAGCTCAAGTCAACCACAATGACCATCCTGTCTTGCAGGCGTTGTGGCGGCTGCGGTACACGTTCCCAAGCTGGGCCCGCCATGGCGATAATGGCGATGCATAAGGCCACCGACGCCATCAACAAAGGCAAGCCACGTGAGCTTGTATTGCTACCCTGGCCGCCTGATTCCAGCAAATCATCGAGCAGCACCGGGTCTATCAATGCCTCCCAACCGGAGCTGTGCCTGGCGTGGCGCCAGTGCAACAAAAATAGCAAAATCGTTGGTATCAGTGCCAGCAGCCATAGCGGCCGCATCCAGTGCAAGCCAGCCAGCGCCTCTATCACGAGGGCACCTTCCTTGCCGCCAAGGGCATTGCGCGCGATAGCAGCGGCCAGGCCAGGGCGGTCAGCGCAATAATCAAGGCGACGCCAAGCGGCCAATAAAATAATTCTTTTACCGGGCGAAAACTTTGCGCCGCTTGTTCGACCGGTTCAAGCTGGTCTAACGTGCGGTATATCGATTCGAGCTGCTCTGGTGAGGTGGCGCGAAAATATTTGCCGTAGCTTTGCTGTGCGATTTTTTTAAGCTTTCGTTCATCCAGGTCGGCGGCAAGATTGCGCCGCAATGATTGGCCGAACATCGAGCCGCGGCGATGCTGTTCGCTGCCGATGCCGATGGTGTAAATTTTTACACCTTGCTCGGCGGCAAGCGCGCCGGCTTCCAGTGGGCTTACACTGCCGGCGTTGTTGACGCCATCGGTTAGCAGTATCAGCGTGCGCGATTGCGCAGGCCGCTCCAGTAATCGCTTTAGCGAAACACCAATCGCATCGCCGATTGCAGTTTTCTGGCCGGCAAAGCCTAATTGTGCTTCAAGCAGCAGTTGTTTTACCGTTTCGGTATCGTAAGTTAACGGAGCCTGCAAATACGCGTGATCACCAAACAGTACCAGTCCGATGCGATCGCCACGCCGGCGCTCGATAAACTCCGACAGCACGTGTTTCACCATATCAATGCGCCTGATTGGACGTCGCTCAAGAATCATGTCGCGCTCGTCCATGCTGCCCGATATATCTACCGCCAGCAGCAAGTCCCGCCCGCTGGTTGAAATCTCTACCGGGTCGCCTAGCAATACCGGTCTGCAGCAGGCTAGCAACAATGCGAGCCACAAAATCCATGCCAGCAGCATGCGCAGACGCGGTGGGGTTGATGTGGCAGTCTCAGCGCGTGCGAGGGATCGCAACCTGGGTAGGAAAGGGGTGTACAACGCAGCCCTCTGCGCTTTTGCCGCAGGCAGCAGCCGCCACACTAACAGCGGCAGTGGTAATAACAGCAACGGCCAGAGTAGTTGCAGTTTCACTGTGTTGCTCGCGATGCAGCAGGCTGTAACTGAAATTTTTGCTGGTCAGCAGGAAAGGTTAGCTTGTTTATTCGCAAGCCTGCGCTCCATTCCTGCAGCACGCTGTGCAGGCTGGCTACGTTTACATCTGGTTGCGCTTGGTACTGCAACAGTAATTGTGCGCCTGCTGCACTGGCAAGCCCGGGTCGATCACTTAGCGCGTCCAGTGCACGCAGCCATTCTTCGTCGGCGCTTTGCATTAGCAGTTTTTTACTACCAGCCATCAATGCAAAACCACGCAGCGCCCGATTGGCAAGAAACAGGTAGTTCACCGGGTTGGCATCGCGCTGGTATCGAGCGCGTGCGTCTGCAAAAGCTTTGGCAAGATTTTTTTTACAGTGGCGATAGCGGCGGTACCTTCGCCAGCGTGGGCGCGCCCAGCGAAAGCTGGCAAGTAGCAGGGCCAGTAGCGCAAAAAATAACAGCCACCAGCCTGGCGCGGGCGGCCACCAGGATACCGGTGCAGGTGTGGCAAGTGGCGGCAGGTTGGCTAACGGGTCTGCGCTGGACGATACAGCTACGCCTGGCATGCTAGTGTTAGGCATCTAGTCACGCGCCTCCGCGACGGCTTGAGGCGACAGCGCGCGGATGAAACCAGTTGGCCAGCTGCGCTTCGGCACTATCGGCTGTGCTTAGTGAGTGCAATGCGATTCGATGGGCCGCCATGGCTTCGAACAATGCCTGCTGTGCTTGCTGCTGCGCGGCTTTAAAAGTATCGCGCAACGCGCGCTGGTCGGTGTTTAATAAAACTCGCTCATCGTCGGCTCGAAAAGCCAACAGGCCGCCGGCGGGCAGTTGTTGTTCAAGCGGATCGAATACTTGAATCGCCTCAATATCACAGTGGCGGCGCAGTAGATGCAGTTGGCGTGCGCAGGCATCGTCGAAGTCGTTGAAGTCGCTGATTACAAAAATGCCTGCGCCTGGCCTGGCTACTCTTCGCAGTTCAGCTAGCATCGTCGGCAGCGTTGATGCTTCCTGCCGGGCACGGCTAGCTGGTTTTCCTTGCGCACTTTGTGCTAGCGAATTGCATTCGTTGTGCATGATCTGGATTAGCCTTAGCACACTGCCAGCATTGCGCGCAGGGCGAATTTCCTCGTGGCCTTGGCTACCAAATATAAAACCGCCAATGCGATCGCCGTTTTGCAAGGTCGCCCATGCCAGTAGCGATGCCACTTCGGCTGCGGCCACTGATTTAAAGCGCTGCACTGAACCAAAGCCCATGCCAGCGCGCAAATCGACGAGCAGTAACACGGGTCGCTCGCGCTCTTCACGAAATATTTTAGTGTGGGCAACGCCGGTGCGCGCCATAACCCGCCAGTCGATCGCGCGGAGCTCATCGCCCGCTTGATAATGACGCACCTCCTCGAACTCGAGGCCGCGCCCGCGAAACGTACTGGCGCGAGTGCCAGCGCTTTGCGCCCGGGCGCGCCTACGTGAAAATAGCGCGAGCTGGCGCGCGCGAAAGCGTGCAGCAATTAACGCGGGCAGCGAAGTCCGGGCCCCTGTGATCATGCTAACAATACCGGCGGATGCATTCGGTTAAGTATCGTGGCGCAGCTGCTAGGCCGCGGGTACTTGTTGAAGCAAGCGGGCGATAATCTGGTCGGCGTCGACCCCGGCAGCCTCGGCTGCATAACTGACAATAATGCGGTGTCGCAGGGCATCGTGGGCAACCGCCCTAACATCGTCCGGCGTAACAAACTCCGAGCCGCGTAGCCAGGCGTAGCCGCGCGCGCAGCGATCGAGCGCTAATGTCGCGCGCGGGCTGGCGCCGAAATCAATCCATGCGGCCAATTCGGCGTCGTAGCTTGCCGCGTGTCGCGTTGCCATAACCAGCTGCACGATATATTCCTCAACCGCGTCGGCCATGTGTAGCGCAAGTACCTCACTTCGGGCGCTAAAAATTGCCGCAGGACTAATCGCGCTGAAGCCGGTATCACGAGCTACTTGCTCATGGCCCGATGCATCGTCCAGACCAGCCTGCAATTCATCGCGGACCAGCCGGAGAATTGCGCGCTCTGCGTTGGCATTCGGATAGTCAACTTTCACGTGCATAAGGAAGCGATCCAGCTGTGCCTCTGGCAGCGGATAGGTACCTTCCTGCTCAATCGGGTTCTGCGTAGCCATGACCAGGAAAAGCGCGGGTAAAGTGTAGGTTTGTTTGCCAACGCTGACCTGGCGTTCGGCCATCGCTTCCAGCAGCGCGGCCTGTACTTTTGCGGGCGCGCGGTTTATTTCATCGGCCAGCACCAGGTTATGAAAAATCGGCCCGGGCTGGAATTCAAAGTCCCCGGTTTGCGGGCGAAACACGTCGGTGCCAGTCACATCGCCGGGCAGCAGGTCGGGCGTAAATTGTATGCGCTGGAAGTCCGCCTCCAAGCCATCGGCCAGCGCGCGTATTGCGCGGGTCTTGGCTAGCCCCGGTGCGCCCTCTACCAGCAGGTGACCATCGGCCAGCAGCGCCAGCAGCAGGCGTTCAACCAGGTGAGACTGGCCAATGATTTTACTGGCCAGGTAGTCGCGAAGCTGTTGCAGTGCATGGGTATCGCTATTCATAGCTTGATTTCTGCGTGAGATTCCATCGTAAGGCAAGCCGCCAGCCAGGCGCCGGGCGGAGCGAGCCGCATTGTATAGAAATCGGCCCTGTGACGACCAGCCTGAATCGCTATAAGCGACTGAATTTAACTATAAAAGTTCATTTTACGCGGCTGTGTGCGTCAACCGCGGCAGGTGCCTGCAAATTAGCCAAAGCGAGTACTGTGCACGGGTTGGCAAACTGGCCTGAACTAATCTTGAACTGTCAAGGGTCTGTTCGACATTCACGCTGAACGGCAGCCCCGCTTACGCGCAATACGAGCGAATCAAGAATAACTCGACATTCGTGCGCACAGTTATAGGAACAGAAAACATGACCAACCAGGCAAGCAATGGGGTAGCCCAGCCCTCAAATCCAGCGTGGGAATCAGCATTTTTCAAAGGTTTGGAAGAGGATACCGCGCGGCTCTACGCCGAGGCCTTTTCAGCCGGCTACCAGTACGATTTTAGCGTTGAGGAAGCATATGCGGATATCGATATGTTGGAGGCGCTGCACGGCGATCAGGAAATCGCAATGCGGCTTTATCGCAATACAGATGACGCCGGTGGTGTGCTGCGATTCAGGCTCGCGCGCAAGGGTTCACAAATAGCCCTTTCGGACGTACTACCGCTGTTGGAAAACTTTGGCCTGCGTGTAATCGGCGGGCGACCTTATGAGCTTGCAACGACTAAAAATGAGCACATTTCGCTGCACGTTTTTGAACTTGAAGCAGGGGCTGACTCGAAGTTTGATTCAAATAGTATTGATACCGGCGCGCTTGCGGCTAATTTTGAAGCGGCGTTCTTACGTGTGTGGCAGGGCAGCGTAGAGAGCGATGGCTTTAATCGCCTGGTGCTCAGCTGTGGTCTCAGTTGGCGGCAGGTTGAAATGCTACGCGCTTATTCGCGTTACATGAAACAAATCAATCTACCCTACACGCGCATTTACACTTCAGCCACGCTGGCGCGCTATGGAGAAATCACTGCGCAGTTGGTGCAATTATTTGAAACGCGTTTTGCGCCCGACAGCGGGCTCGAGCCTGAACCAAGAGCGCAGGCCGCGAATGAGCAGGAAGCTGCTATCGTGCAGGCGCTGGAATCGGTGAGCAATCTTACTGAAGACCAGATAATTCGCCAGTATTTAACCCTGATGTCAGCCACGTTGCGTTGCAATTACTACCAGCGGGAACGCTTTGTCGAGCGCAATTACCTGGCTTTCAAGTTTGATGTACAAAGCATTCCTGAAGCACCGAAGCCTCGCCCAATGTACGAGATATTCGTTTATTCAGCAGAGTTTGAGGGCGTGCATTTGCGCGGTGGCAAAGTCGCGCGTGGCGGCTTGCGCTGGTCCGACCGTCACGAAGATTTTCGCACCGAAGTGCTTGGCCTGGTGAAGGCCCAACAAGTTAAAAATTCCGTGATTGTGCCGATGGGCGCCAAGGGCGGTTTCGTTTGCAAGCGCGAACCACAGGAGACGGGGCGCGATGCGTTCATCGCCAACGGCGTGCATTGTTACCGCCAGTTTATCTCCGCTTTGCTGGAGTTAACCGACAACCTGGTTAACGACGCAATCGTGCCGCCAGAAGCCGTGGTTTGCCATGATGGCGAAGATCCCTACCTGGTTGTGGCAGCCGACAAAGGCACTGCAACTTTCTCGGATATTGCCAATGAGATATCCGAGGGCAAGAATTTTTGGCTGGGCGACGCTTTTGCATCCGGTGGCAGTGTTGGCTACGACCACAAAAAAATGGGTATTACCGCCAAAGGTGCATGGGTATCTGTACAGCGCCACTTTCGCGAGCTCGGCGTGCACGTGCAGGAACAGGATTTTAGCGTTGTAGCAATTGGTGATATGGGTGGCGATGTGTTTGGCAACGGCATGTTGTGCTCCCAACACATATGTTTGCTAGCGGCATTCAACCACCAGCATATATTTATCGACCCGAACCCCGACGCTGGAAAGAGTTTCAATGAACGCGAGCGATTGTTCAATGCACAGGGTAGTAGCTGGCAGGATTACAATAGTGATTTGATCTCGCCGGGAGGCGGGGTTTTTTCACGTTCCGCTAAATCGATTGGGCTCAGCGAGCAAATTCGCCAGCGCTTTGCCATTCAAGCGACTGAATTGACGCCCAACGAATTGATAACCGCGCTTCTAAAAGCGCAGGTCGATTTGCTTTGGAATGGCGGCATTGGCACCTATGCCAAGGCCAGTGACGAAACCCATGCCGAAGTGGGCGATCGCGCTAACGATGGCCTGCGTGTGAATGCCTGCGATCTGGGCGCCCGCGTACTGGGCGAGGGTGGCAACCTGGGTATAACCCAATTGGCGCGCGTAGAGTTTGCGTTGCACGGCGGCCGGTGTAACACCGATTTTATCGACAATGCCGCTGGTGTGGATTGTTCAGATCACGAAGTCAACATTAAGATTCTTTTGAACACGCTGGTGCAAGATGCGAGCCTTGATCTTGCGCAGCGTAACGATTTGCTTTATTCGATGACTGGCCAGGTGTCAGAGCTGGTTTTGCACAATAATTACCGGCAGACACAGGCTATTAGCCTGGCCGAATTCGAGGCCGGCATTCGCGATGTAGAGTATCGCCGGCTGGTTAATCATTTTGAAAGCGAAGGCGCGCTCGACAGGGCACTGGAATTCATTCCTGGCGACGAAGAGCTGGCCGAGCGCAAAGCTTACGACAAGGCAATGACGCGCCCCGAGCTTTCGGTGCTGGTAAGTTATGCCAAGCTCGGCTTAAAACAAGCGCTGGCCGCGGCCAGCGTTGCGCAAGACGACTATGTCGCGCAAGCCGCGCTGAATGCCTTTCCGCCCCAGTTGCGTGAAACGTATCGCGATCGCATCGCAGCGCACCGGCTGCACAATGAAATTGTTGCTACCCAGGTGTCCAGTGATATTGTGAATCGCATGGGTATCTCTTTTGTGCATCGCATGCAGCAGGCCACCGGCGAATCGGAGCTTAACATCGCGAAAGCATACGTGGCGGCGCGGGATTTGTTTGATATAGAAGCGCAGTGGCAGGCAATTGAAGCACTCGACTACACAGTTTCAACCGATATGCAGCATCGCCTTTTCTTGCAACTGGTGCGCCTGGCAAGACGCGCGACGCGATGGTTGCTGCGTGAGCGTCGTGCATTGCTCGACCCCGGTACAGAGCTTGCAAGCTACGCGCCCGCGGTGGCCTATTTAAAAGCCAACGTTACCAAACTATTGTCGGGCAAACAGCGAGAGCGCTGGCAGTCGGATGTCGATGAGTTTGTAACCGCCAACGTACCGCAAGCGCTGGCTGAGTTTGTTGCCAGCACGCGTTACGCGTTCAATGCGTTTTCTGTTGCCACTGTGCTCGACAAGAGTGATGCTGGCGTAGAGCAAGTCGCGCGCTGCTATTTTGCCTTGGGTGAAAAACTGGAGCTAAACTGGTTTGCCGACCAGATAGCCCATATGCAGGTAGAGAGCTACTGGCAGGCGTTGGCAAGAGAGTCATTCAGGGACGAGCTGGAGGGGCAGCAGGCTGAGCTGGTGGCGAGTTTACTAGACCACGCACCGGGTGCTAGCGATGCCAAAGCCATTGATCTATGGATGGAAAAGCATCGTGCTTATATCGAGCGCTGGCAAACCATGACCGCGGAATTGCGCTGTGTTGCAGAGTTTGACCTGGCCATGTTCCCGGTTGCAATTCGGGAGTTGCTCGACCTGTCGCAGGCCAGCCAAAAAGCTGCCTAGCGGCCATTGTTCCGGCATACAAACCCGCGCTTGTCGCGGGTTTGTTGGTTTTGGAAGGCTGCCAGCACCAACAGCTTGTGCAAAACTTGCTATGCTCCACGATTCAGAAGTCTGCAGTGAGTTGAGTCACTTGAATAATCCTCAGGGCCCCGGCTACAGTATCATCGACGTTGATATTGCTATCAGCAGCGCTGAATTAATGAA
>JABDNS010000018.1 GCA_013043705.1 Pseudomonadales bacterium | reverse complement strand
TAGCCATCGTCGGTGTCGCGGCGGCGGTGGCAAAACAATTCGAGGCAGTGCAAGCAGCGCCAGCGAAATCTAGCGTATCTTGAACGGTTTCGTAATCGCTGGTGATGTTGAAATTGCCAGTGCCAAGCTCGTCGGTGCCAAGATCCAGATCGTTCGACGTGGCGGTATCAATGGTCGGCGCTGCAACTTGCAATACGCTCTCGCTCTTGGTGGCCAACTGGAAATCACTGCCGGCACTGCTTTGCTGCGTATAGAACAGGTCGAAGTGGTAACTTGAAACCGCTACGAAGGGCTCTGGATCTGCCCCATCGGGGATGCTGTCATTATCATCGTCCGTATCACAAGCGTCACCTTTCGGCAGCGCCGGCGGGCCAGGATCCGTTAGGGCATCGTTATCTTCCTGCCCTGGGTTGGCATCCATGGGGCAGTTATCGACAGGGATACCATCGCCCAAAGTGCCAGGGATATCTTCGGCCGCTGTGTCCGGGAAACCATCATCATCGAAATCACAGGCAACACCAAATGGCTCCGCTTTACCAAACGCGTTGGTTGTGCCTGCCGTTTGTGAAGCATTCGGTGTGCCCGGACAATTGTCATCTACATCCGCCACGCCATCAGCATCGGTTTCGCCTGGGAATACCGTTGGGTCCAAATCATCCGGGTCAGACCCTGGGCCAGTACCCGGCCCTCCGCTTCCATCACCAGGCGCGCTATCGCCGTCGGCATCGTTGTCACATTGGTCGCCAAACGCATCTGGATTATTATTCAGGTCAACGTCGGTGTTTGTCTGGTCTGGATTTTCAGCACGCGCGGCACTAATTGAATTACCAAGATCATCCAGGGCGCCAAGCACACAATTATCCGGGCCGTTCAACGGGCCGTTCGGGCCATTGCCGCCAACGTCATCGATGCCATCACCGGGCACATCGCCCGCACCAGTAGAGGGCTCGGCATCGGTGATGACCATATTGTTTAAATCGTTGTCGTCGTCACCCGGGCCGCCCGCGCCATCGCCATTAACGCCATCGCCATCGGCATCGGGGTCACAAACGTCGCCGATACCGTCGCCATCATTATCAAGTTGGTTGCTTGGATCGCTAGGGCCGTTCGCATCATTAGGGCAGTTATCAACCGAATCATCAATAGTATCGCCATCGGTATCTGCTGATGAAGTCGGGTCGTAATTGTCGCTGTCCGCATCATTGGGCGAACCGTCACCATCAAAGTCCGCTTTCTGAGGGGCGGCGTTGATCGCGCCGGCAAGCGGTGCACTATTCGGCAATTCGCCGTCAAGCAACTCTTCGATATTGGCGGAGCCATCGTTCGAAGGGAAACGACCGTTAGCGCTTAAGTAGTTGGTATCAACCGTAGCGACTTCCGTCACTAGTGCATCGACGGTTGCATTGCCAGGGTTTTCGCCAACATAGGCATTCGGGTCATTGCTCATATCGGCGCTAACCGCATCGATAATCTGGGTTGCGGTAACGCTTTCAGAGGCAACCACCTGCGCCACAATTTCTGCGACGGTTTCGATAGCAGCACGGTATTGCGCAACCGCACTTTGCGTTGGCAGGTCACCATCGGTTGATGGGTCGAGCACCGGCGCCAGGCGGAAGATGTCGCTGGCCGGGTCAAGCCCAAAACCGAACGCTTGCAGCACGTTGGTGCTCGCCGCTTGCATCTGGTTCACCACGTCTGCTGTATCCGTTGAGCCTGCAAGGGCAATAGCCTGGTCCACGCCGATGGTTGTGAGCGGTGTTGCATAAAAGAAAGTCGTGTCGCTGCGTGCTGCAAAATCTGCAGCGGTGATAATGCTGCGCACGGCCTTGATTACCGGCTCAGCCCCTGTCGTGGTGTCTAGAGTAGTGCCAGCGTCTACGCGAACTTGCAGCACAAAAGGCCCAGCACCGGGCGGGTTACCGTTGCCGTCGGATTGACTAATATTGAGTCCCAAGGCCTGGCCGTTGGCATCGGAACGCGCGCTGGCGTCGAGTAGGTTGGGCGCACCGATAGGAGAAAGCAGATAATCACTAAGCCGGAAGAGCTCAATGATCGCAAACGCCATTGGGCCATCGGCGCCTAGCGCATTAAATGATTGCACCGGATCATTGCAATTGGCGTTGACCGAGGCGCAGCTTGTGCTGGAACTACTGCCACCACAGGCAACAAGGATAAAGGAAAGCAAACCAAGAGCTGCCAGACGGGCGGTGTTGCGCAAAAACATAGTAATACCTGTTCGAAATGAAACGATGTTAAGACTTATTAAACGATGCGCCACAATGAACTTGCGGATATGCGTGCCTGCCAGCTTGTTTTCCGCCGCTATCGTTCGACCTTTAATTAAACTTTTTTAGCCCGATCTTGAGCCCAAGTTCGGTGCTCGCCAAGCGTTTGATATTCTGTTAATTAGTGCCGTGTCGCCGATTACCATTGTTAGCAGCGCACGCGAGCGACTTATCATTAAACATTCGCCATGCAGCGTCAAGCCACCTGTTGGCCGCAGGCGCTGTTCAAGCAATAATTGTACATTTTTTGGTCTGAAATTTAGGCTTATTTGAACTTCAGAGCCGTGCCTGTCGAAAGTCTTTACAAATGCTGCACGCGATCGATTTCGTATTCGATATCACCACCTGGCGTTACCACTTGCACGCAGTCACCTTCATTTTTACCCACCAAGCCTCGTGCGATGGGTGAGGTAACCGAGATTTTGCCCTGCTTCACATCGGCTTCGTCTTCGCCAACGATGGTATAGGTGGTTTCTTTATCGGTATCGGTGTTGATAACGGTAACCGTCACGCCGAAAATGACTTTGCCGGAATAAGGAATCTTGCTCACATCGATCACTTGCGAATCGGCCAGCTTGCCTTCAATTTCCTTGATCCGGCCTTCGCAAAAACTTTGCTGCTCGCGCGCCGCGTGATACTCGGCGTTTTCTTTCAGGTCGCCGTGCTCACGTGCCTCGGCAATGGCGGTAACAATGCGCGGGCGCTCTACTTTTTTTAATTGCTCAAGTTCTTCACGCAGCGCGGCTTCGCCCGCTACGGTCATCGGTACGCGATTCATAAGCTGCCCCGCCCTTTGCTGTGCACGCGTTTGGATACGCGCGCAGCCAAACTAATGATAACTGGCATGTAAATCCTGCAACCGACTAACCCCGATCTCATCATTTACGCGCAGCGCTTCGCACACCGCCATCGCGCCAGTTAGGGTTGTGGTGTAATAAACCTTTTGCTGCAGCGCGGTGCTTCGAATAGTGGCTGAGTCGGCAATCGCCTTGGGGCCTTCTGTCGTATTAATAATCAGGTCGATGTCGCCATTTTTTATTGCATCTACAATATGCGGCCGACCCTCGAGCACTTTGTTAATTGCCTCTGTCTGCACGCCGGCAGCTGCCAGCGCCGCGCCGGTACCCTGGGTTGCAACAATACTAAAACCCAATTCAACCAAGTCGCGCGCCACTTGCACAAGGCCGGGCTTGTCGCGCTCGCGAACACTGAGAAACGCCTTGCCCTGTTTTGGCAGTAGGGAGCCCGCGCCTAGCTGCGCCTTGGCGTAAGCTTCGGCAAAGCTGGGCCCGGAACCCATCACCTCGCCGGTGGATTTCATTTCGGGGCCAAGAATCGGGTCGACACCCTGGAATTTTGAAAACGGGAAAACCGCTTCCTTCACACTTGAGAAAGAGGGGATGCGCTCTTGCGTAAATTGCTGGTCGGCAAGTGTAGTGCCCACCATGCAGCGCGCGGCTACTTTTGCCAGCGACAAACCAATGCATTTGGATACGAACGGCACCGTACGCGAAGCGCGCGGGTTAACTTCAATGACGTAAATTTCATCGTCTTGCACCGCCAGCTGCACATTCATTAAGCCCACAACTTCCAACTCGCGCGCCATGGCTTTCACCATTTCGCGCATGGCATGCTGTTGCGATTCCGGCAAACTGTAGGGCGGCAACGCGCAGGCGGAATCGCCCGAGTGAATGCCGGCTTGCTCGATATGTTGCATGATCGCGCCAATCACTACATCTTTGCCATCGCAAACGGCGTCCAGGTCTACTTCCACCGCCGCATCAAGAAAATGATCGAGCAACACCGGGCTTTCATTGGACGCCTGCACTGCCTCGCGCATGTAGCGCTGCAGTTCAGCCTCGCTGTGCACAACTTCCATTGCACGGCCACCCAGCACATAGGAAGGCCTTACCACGAGTGGGTAACCAATATTGCGTGCGGCATCAATCGCCGCCTCAGCCGACATCACGGTTTTGTTTTCCGGCTGTTTTAAACCCAGCTTCTGGATCATTTGCGCAAAGCGTTCGCGGTCTTCAGCACGATCGATAGCATCTGGCGTGGTGCCAATAATAGGCACGCCCGCAGCTTCGAGGTCGCGCGCCAGCTTAAGCGGGGTTTGGCCGCCAAACTGCACAATAACGCCCTTGGGTTTTTCTATGTCGGCAATCGCCAGTACATCTTCGAGTGTTACCGGTTCAAAATAGAGTCGGTCCGAGGTGTCGTAATCAGTTGAAACAGTTTCCGGGTTACAGTTAACCATGATAGTTTCATAACCGTCTTCGCGCATCGCCAACGCGGCGTGTACGCAGCAGTAATCAAACTCGATACCCTGGCCGATGCGGTTAGGCCCACCGCCTAACACCATGATTTTGTCGCGCTCGCTAGGCGCGGCCTCGCACTCTTGTTCGTAAGTTGAATACATGTAGGCCGTAGCGCTAGCGAACTCGGCGGCGCAGGTATCAACACGCTTGTAAACCGGCAACACACCAAGCGCATGGCGCGCACTACGCATATCAGGTTCTGTGCATTGCACAAGCGTGGCCAGGCGTGCATCCGAGAAACCTTTGCGCTTAAGGCGCCACATATCGACTTCGCCGATGTCGGCAATGTTTTGCCCGTGCAACTCGCATTCTTCACGCACAATATCTTCAATCTGCACCAGGAACCACGGATCTATACCCGACAGCGAAAAAATTTCTTCGCAGCCAAGCCCGGCGCGAAACGCATCGGCCACCACCCACACACGATCGGGGCCTGGTGTGTGCAATTGGGACTTGATTTCGGTGAGCGCATCTTCTGCATTAAGGTCAATTAGCGGGTCGAATCCGGTTGCACCCACTTCAAGGCCGCGCAGCGCTTTTTGTAGTGACTCCTGTAGCGTTCGGCCAATTGCCATCACTTCGCCAACCGATTTCATTTGCGTGCTCAGGATCGGTTCGGCAGTGGGAAATTTTTCGAACGTGAAGCGCGGAATTTTAGTTACCACGTAATCGATAGTCGGCTCGAATGACGCAGGCGTAACACCCCCGGTAATATCGTTGGTCAGCTCATCCAGCGTGTAACCAATTGCCAGCTTGGCGGCAATTTTTGCAATCGGAAACCCGGTGGCCTTGGAAGCCAGCGCCGAGGAACGACTAACGCGCGGGTTCATTTCGATTAAAACCATGCGACCGTCTTTAGGCGAAATACCAAACTGCACGTTAGAGCCACCAGTTTCAACACCAATTTCGCGCAGCACCGCTAATGAGGCGTTACGCATTAACTGGTATTCCTTGTCGGTAAGCGTTTGTGCTGGTGCTACGGTAATCGAGTCGCCGGTGTGCACCCCCATTGGGTCGAAGTTTTCGATTGAACAGATAATGATGCAGTTGTCGTTTTTATCGCGCACCACCTCCATTTCATATTCTTTCCAGCCGATCAGCGATTCGTCGATTAACAATTCGTTGGTAGGCGACAAATCCAAACCGCGCTTGCAAATTTCTTCGAACTCGTCGCGGTTATAGGCAATGCCGCCACCGGATCCGCCCATGGTGAACGACGGACGAATAATGGTAGGGAAGCCCAACACTTCCTGCGCCGCAAACGCCTCTTGCATATTATGCGCAATGCGCGAGCGCGGCGTTTCAAGCCCAATGGCCTTCATGGCTTTATCGAATAGCTCGCGGTCTTCGGCTTTATCAATCGCCTCTTTGGTGGCGCCAATCATTTCCACGCCAAATTTTTCCAGCACGCCATTGCTGGCAAGGTCCAGCGCGCAGTTCAGCGCCGTTTGCCCGCCCATGGTCGGCAACACCGCATCCGGGCGCTCGCGCTCTATTATTTTTTCTACCGTACGCCACTCCACCGGTTCAATATAGGTGGCGTCGGCCATGGCCGGGTCGGTCATAATGGTTGCGGGGTTGGAGTTCACCAACACTACGCGCAGGCCCTCCTCTTGCAGCGCCTTGCACGCTTGCGCACCCGAATAGTCAAACTCGCAGGCCTGGCCAATCACAATAGGACCCGCGCCAAGAATCAATACGCTTTTTATGTCTTGTCTTTTTGGCATGACCTAACCCTCGCCCGCGCTGCGCATCGATGCAATAAAACGATCGAACAGCTTGCCAACATCGTGCGGCCCTGGGCTAGCCTCGGGGTGGCCCTGGAAACTGAAGGCGGGTTTTTCCAGGTGCTCGATACCCTGCACGCTGCCATCGAAAAGCGACTTGTGGGTAAGGCGCAAATTAGCAGGCAAGGTAGCTTCATCGGCGGCAAAACCATGGTTCTGGCTGGTTATCATCACCGTGCCATCATCGAGGTTCTGCACCGGATGGTTGCAGCCGTGGTGGCCAAATTTCATTTTTAAGGTGCTGGCGCCGCAAGCCAGCGCGAGCAGCTGGTGCCCAAGGCATATACCGAAGATCGGCATATTGGCATCAAGCAGCGCTTGAATAGCTTCTATCGCGTACGTGCAAGGTTCAGGGTCGCCCGGCCCGTTGCTAAGCATTACACCATCGGGCTTTAGCGCAAGCACCTCTCCCGCTGATGTTTGCGCAGGCACCACGGTTACGCGACAACCACCGCTCACTAGCATGCGTAAAATATTTTTCTTAACGCCAAAATCAAAGCACACAACGTGCAGTGGCAGCGCCTCGGCAATTGGCGTTGCATGGCCCGCGCCCAATACCCAGGTAGCTTCGCGCCAGGCATAGGCTTCGGAACAGGATACTTCCTTGGCCAGGTCCATGCCTGCCAGCCCGGCAAATTCTTTTGCCCTCGCCAGCGCGTGTTCAGCTTCCGCCTCACCCACACCATTGCTGTTGGCCACCACACAGCCGTTTTGCGCGCCTTTATCGCGAAGAATTCGTGTAAGCCTGCGGGTATCAATCTCAGCAATGGCAACAATATTTTGCTCAGCCAGAAACTCGGGCAAGCTTTGCTGGCTGCGAAAATTACTCGCCAGCAATGGCAGGTCGCGAATTACGAGCCCTGCAGCCCAGGCTTTATTCGACTCAAAGTCTTCTGCAGTGCAGCCGGTGTTACCAATATGCGGATAGGTGAGCGTAACAATTTGACGCGCATACGAAGGGTCGGTGAGGATTTCCTGGTAACCGGTCATGCCGGTATTAAAAACCACTTCGCCACTCGATTCGCCTTGAATACCAATCGATGTGCCGTAAAAGACACTGCCATCCTCGAGAGCGAGCACCGCAGAGAAGCGTGACAAGATAAAACCTCTAGCTGTTATCGTGAAAACAAGACGCTGTTAGACAATCATTGCGAAGATTGGGGCGCCGCGTTCAAAAAAGCGAGACCAGGAAAACCTGATCTCGCTTTTATAAAACTTGTTCCGCTGGCAATCTCCAGTACCCGCCGGAGGTGGCGAGCTAGCGGTGCGAAGTTTATGCAATGCGCCGCACGCTGTCTAGCGTTGGCGCCTGGCAAAGTGCGCAACAGTGCTTGTTTCGGCCTGCTCGCACTGCCCAATTAATAATCAGCCAAGCCCCAATACATCCTGCATATCAAAAAGACCCGCAGGCCTGCCCTCAAGCCAGCACGCGGCGCGCACTGCGCCAGCGGCAAAAGCCATCCGCGAACTGGCCTTATGGGTGATTTCAACCCGCTCGCCCTCGTGGGCGAACAAAACCGTGTGATCGCCAACCACGTCGCCGGCGCGCACAGTAGCAAAGCCGATGGTTTCCTGCTTACGCGCGCCGGTTTGGCCTTCGCGGCCATATACTGCAACCTTTTTCAGGTCCCTGCCCACGGCATCGGCCACAACTTCGCCCAGGCGCAGCGCAGTTCCCGACGGCGCATCAACCTTGTGCCGGTGGTGCGCTTCAATAATTTCAATATCGGCCGTGTCACCCAGCACAGAGGCCGCCAACGCAGAAAGCTTGAAGCAAAGGTTTACGCCAACACTGAAGTTTGCCGCCATCACGACTGCCACGGGGTGCAGGGTTTGCAGCAAGGTTTGCTTTTGCCCGGCGCTAAAGCCGGTGGTGCCAATCACCATGCCTTTGCCGTGGGCCGCGCAAACTGCGGCATTCGCGAGCGTGGCGGCGGGCGCGGTGAAATCGATGAGCACGTCGAACTCATCGACCACGGCAGCAACATCGCTAACCACCTGCACATTCTTTTTGCCCAGCGCAGCCAGCTCGCCGGCATCGGCACCCAGCAAGGTGGAATCGGCTCGCTCCAGCGCTGCAGCCAGTTGTGCTTGTGGATGCTCATGCAGCGCCTCGATCAAGGTTCTGCCCATACGCCCGGCGGCACCGGTAACAGCTACTCGCAACATGTTCAGCTCTCTTACTTGGCTAGCACAACGCAGTGGCGACACCGGCGCAGCGCCTGAACTTAATAGGTGGGTAATGCATGTTTAAGGCGCTATGCTAACGCGAGGGCGGGGCGAACGCGAGAGGCGAACTGAACCCAAGAGGGCAATTAGCCTTTCATGTCGTCGAAGAAAGAACGCACGCCTTCGAACCAGCTATTTTTGCGTGGTGCGTGGCTATCGCCGGCATCGTCAAAGCTGTTTTGCAGCTGCCTGACCAGCTCTTTCTGATCGCGATTGAGGTTTACCGGCGTCTCGATAACGACGCGGCAAATCAAGTCGCCCGCGGAACCGCCGCGCACCGGCGTGACGCCCTTGGCGCGCAAACGAAACATTTTGCCGGTTTGCGTTTCCGGCGGGATTTTTAACTTAACCCGGCCGTCCAGCGTAGGCACTTCAAGCTCGCCACCGAGCACCGCATCGGCATAACTAATTGGCACATCGCAATAAAGATTTTTGCCATCGCGCTCGAAAATAGCGTGTTCTCGCACATGCACCTGCACATACAAGTCACCAGGCGCTCCACCGTCGGGGCCGGCCTCACCTTCGCCAGTCAGGCGAATGCGATCGCCCGTATCAACGCCGGGTGGTACTTTCACCGACAAGGTTTTGGTTTCTTCAACCCTACCCTGGCCACGGCAAGCACCACAGGGGTCTTTGATTACCGTGCCGGTACCGCGACAATTCGGGCAGGTTTGTTGCACCGAAAAAAAGCCTTGCGTCATGCGCACCTGGCCCTGGCCGGAACAGGTACCACAAGTAGTGGGCGCACTGCCTTTTTTGGCGCCAGAACCATCGCAGGTTTTACAGGCAACCAGGCTGGGCACTTTAATTTTAAGCGTGTCGCCGTGAACGGCTTGCTCCAACGACAGCTCAAGGTTGTAACGCAGGTCGGCACCACGTTGTGGACCGGAGCGCGCCCGGCCACCGCCACCTCCGCCGCCGCCACCAAAGATATCGCCAAACACGTCGCCAAAAATATCGCTGAAGTTGCCGCCAAAGCCGCCAGCGCCGCCACCCATTTGCGGGTCGACGCCTGCGTGACCGTACTGGTCGTAGGCAGCGCGTTTTTCCGAGTCGCTTAGAACTTCATAAGCTTCGGTGGCTTCCTTGAACTTGTCGTCGGCCTGCGGGTCATCCGGGTTCCTGTCCGGGTGAAACTTCATGGCAATACGCCGGTACGCCTTTTTAATTTCCTTGGCGTCCGCCGTGCTGCCAACGCCCAGCACATCGTAATAATCGCGTTTAGACATCTTCGCTCAAACCGTGTTAATGCAATTCAGTAGAAAAACTTTTACTCATTTCAGGGCGCCAGATACAAACTCGGGGTCGATGCCCTGGCAGCGACCCCTCGTTGGTAAAACCCTGATGCAGTTGGCCACTGACCACCAGCAATTCCTGGCTGATTCACTGGCCGGACATACTGCACCGACGCAGTTTATTTGTCGTCTTTGACCTCTTCAAACTCGGCGTCGACAACATCTTCCGCTGTCCCCGCCGCGTCGTCTGCCTGCGCCTCACCCTGCGCCTGGCCTTCAGCCGCCTGCTCGGCGTAGAGCTTCTGCGCCAGCGGTGAAGACAACTCGGTAAGCTTGGCCGCGGCTTTGTCGATAGCATCCTTGTCGTCGGTTTTCACCGCTTCTTCAACATCCTTGATCGCCGCTTCAATCGCCGCTTTCTCCTGGTCGGTGGCTTTATCACCCGCTTCTTCAATGGTTTTACGGGTGGCATTGGCAAGCCCTTCGGCGGTATTTCGCGCCGAAGTCAATTCTTCGAACTTGCGATCCGCCTCCGCGTTCGCTTCGGCGTCCTTGACCATATTTTCAATTTCCTCTTCCGACAAGCCCGACGACGCCTTGATAACAATCGACTGTTCTTTGCCGGTGGCCTTGTCTTTGGCCGACACGTTCAGAATACCGTTGGCATCAATATCGAAGGTCACTTCTACCTGCGGTACGCCGCGCGGCGCGGGCGGCAGGTCGGCGAGGTCGAATCGACCCAGCGACTTGTTCGTTGCAGCCTGTTTGCGCTCACCCTGCACAACGTGGATCGTTACTGCAGTCTGGTTGTCTTCGGCAGTCGAGAAGATCTGCGACTTCTTGGTTGGAATCGTCGTGTTCTTCTCGATTAATGGTGTTGCCACACCGCCCATGGTTTCAATACCCAGCGTTAATGGTGTTACGTCGAGCAGCAGCACGTCTTTGACGTCGCCCGCCAGAACCGCGCCCTGAATGGCCGCACCCACCGCAACGGCTTCGTCGGGGTTAACATCCTTGCGCGGCTCCTGGCCGAAGAAGGCGGTAACCTTTTCCTGCACCAGCGGCATACGCGTCTGGCCACCCACCAGTAGCACTTCGTCAATATCAGAAGCGCTCATGTCGGCATCTTTCAACGCCAGCTTTACCGGCTCCAGCGATCGCTCTACCAGGTCGCCAACCAGCGATTCCAGTTTTGCGCGCGACATTTTCACCACCAGGTGCTTCGGCCCGCTGGCATCCGCGGTAATGTAAGGCAGGTTAACTTCCGTTTGCTGCGAGCTGGACAATTCGATCTTGGCTTTTTCCGCCGCCTCTTTCAGGCGCTGCATGGCCAGCGGATCACCTTTCAGATCCATGCCGCTGTCTTTCTTGAACTCGTCAACCAGGTATTCGATGAGCGCGAGGTCGAAATCCTCACCACCGAGGAAGGTGTCACCGTTGGTTGAAAGAACCTCAAACTGTTTTTCACCATCCACATCGGCAATTTCGATTATCGAAATATCGAAAGTACCACCGCCAAGGTCGAACACCGCGATGGTGCGGTCGCCGCCCGACTTGTCCATGCCATAAGCAAGCGCCGCGGCCGTGGGCTCGTTGATAATACGCTTAACATCCAGACCCGCGATCTTGCCAGCATCCTTGGTGGCCTGGCGCTGTGCGTCATTAAAGTAAGCCGGCACGGTAATAACCGCTTCGGTAACTTGCTCGCCCAGGAAATCCTCGGCGGTTTTTTTCATTTTCATCAGCACTTGTGCAGACACCTGCGGTGGCGCCATTTTTTCGCCACCGGCTTCTACCCATGCGTCGCCATTGTCAGCCTTGACGATGGAATAGGGCACCATTTCAATATCTTTTTGCACAACGCCGTCATCGTACTTGCGTCCAATCAATCGCTTTACCGCATAAAGGGTATTTTGCGGGTTGGTCACCGCCTGCCGCTTGGCAGACTGGCCAACCAACACTTCACCGTCACCGGTGTAACCCACAACCGATGGTGTGGTGCGATCGCCTTCAGAGTTCTCGATAACCCTTGCCTTGTCGCCGTCCAGAACAGCAACGCAGGAGTTGGTGGTACCGAGGTCGATGCCAATAATTTTTCCCATGATTTTCTCCAGCACATCGGCCATTTTGGCCGCTTAAAAATTCGTTTTTACCAGTATCCCCAAGCGCCTTGGAAGTTGCCTCGCGATACTGCTCGTAACTCTAATATGGGGGTCGATAGCTGTATTTCAAGCCAGCGATTTAACGCCTTGTACAAAAAAATTGTATAAAAATTTGTGCGCCGCTCAAGGCTTGGCGATAACCACCATCGCTGCGCGCAACAATCGGCCGTGCAAGCTATAGCCCTTCTGCAACACATCGATCACACTATTGGGCTCTGCCGTATCGCTCTCGATCATGGTCATTGCCTCGTGAAACTGTGGGTCGAAGGGCTCTCCATAGGGCTCAAGCACGTCAACCGAAAACTGCTTGAGCGCGTCCAGTGCACTTTTGCGGGTTAGCTCTACGCCTTCAATAATCGGCGTAAACGCGCTGCCTTCCTGCGCTGAACTATCGCCATCGGCCTCGGTCTTTTTTGCCGCTTCCAGCGCACGATCCAGGTTATCCAGCACTGGCAATAGCGCGGAGATCAATTTTTCCTGGCCGTATTTGTGCGCATTTTCTACGTCGCGCTCGGCGCGCTTGCGCACGTTTTGCATCTCGGCTGCAGCGCGTAGCGTCTGCTCTTTGGCTTCGGTAAGTTCCTGCTGTAACTTTTCAGTTTCCAGCTGCATTTGCAGCAGTGGATCAAGCTGCTCGTCAGCACCCGTGCCATTTGCAGCCTGTTCGGCGCTGGCATCACCCGCTTGCGAAACCGATTCACTCACGTTGTCGTCCTCGACTACCGGCGGCTCGTTAACCGGGGGCTCAGCCTGGTTCGCGTTGTCACGCTCGTTACCCACTACCTTTATCTCCAATTACAGTTAAACGCCTGAAGCTTACCGACTAAAATTTACCGACTAAATGTTACCAACTTAAGAACTTAAGGCCGGGCAGACCAGGCACCAGCTCGAATCGCGCTGGATATAGGCGCTGGCCAGGTCTTGGGCCCAAGGGTGTTAAATTTTGGTATCGGCGCAAAGCACAGGAGGGCGCTTGCCCGATAGCCGTGCGTCTCGGCGGGGCATGTTGGGGGCGAGGTAAAGTAAATTCAAGCTGGCAGGCAGTAATTTCTGCCACTGCTGTGCTTTTTTTGATCAGATCGGTAGGCTTTTTCGCTACCCGCCCACGATTAAGCAGCCTGCTCGAACAGCGCGCTGCAGAATTAGCTTTTTAGCGCCGCCGAAAGTAGCCGCGCGGTGACATCTACCATGGGAACCACTTTCTCGTAGGCCATGCGGGTTGGGCCAATCACCCCCAACACCCCAACAGGCTGCCCGGCGGACTCGTAGGGCGCGGTAATCACTGAGAAGTCGTCCAACACATCGTAGCCGGACTCCTCGCCAATGAAGACCTGGATGCCATGCCCGCTGGCACAGCGCTCCATTAAATGCAAAATATCTTTCTTGTGCTGAAACGCCGCGAATAGATCGCGCAGCTTTTCCATGTCCTCGAACTGGCCGATTTGGCCCTCCAGCAAATTGGCCTGGCCTGCAATGACGTAATCGCTGGCATTCGATTCAACGCTATCCAGCGCACGACTGGCAAAATCTATCGCCGACTGCATGAGTTGATCGATAATCGATTTGTCGTCGCGCATGCTGGCGAGCAACAACTCGCGCACTTCGCGTACGTCACGACCCGCATAATGTTCGTTCACAAACGCAGCCGCCCGCTGCAACTCCGCTTCGCTGTAATCCTTGTCGGTGTGTAGAACGCGGTTTTGCACCTCCTGCTCGTTCAGCACGATAATCGCCAGTACCCGCTTGCTGGACAGCGGCAAAAACTCCAGCTGCCGGAAATTTAACGCCACACCTCGCGGCAGCAACACCAGCCCGGCCTGCTGCGTAAGCTCGGAAAGCAGCGAAGAGGCAGATTCGGCCAGCTTGACCGGCGCCATATCGGTTTTTAGCTCATCCTTAATTTTTTCCTGCAAGTTGCCGGCAGCACTTACGTCGGTGGTCACCATGCTGTCGACGAACAATCGATAGCCGCGATCGGTGGGCACCCTACCGGCCGAGGTATGTGGCGAACGCAGGAAGCCACCCTCTTCCAACTCCGACATAATGTTGCGAATGCTCGCTGCACTGAGTGATATCGACGGGTCCAGCGCCAGGGTTTTCGAACCCACCGGCACGCCTTCACGGATAAAGCGCTCCACCAGCGTATTAAGCAGGTGTAAGTTACGCTCACTGAGTTCGTGTTTTGGCATTGCTGTAGGTTCCAAAGCTCGGTTGCGAGCTACCGCGCTAGTTAATAACTCTCGCCATGCTGGTTTTTTTCGCGTTTAGCGCAGCACGCGCTGCGCCAGCGCGAGACTTCCGATAAACTTACGCCAACTGCCATGGCTTCGCAAGCCGGGCTCGGCCAATTGCCACGCTTGCCTTGCCTGCCCAACTCCATTAACAAAAGATTCAACCGGCGTGAAATTTCACACATGTTAAGCGACCTGTCCATCCGCAACTTCACAACCGTTGACGAACTCGAGCTGGATTTTGGCGCGGGGCTTAGCATCATCACCGGCGAGACCGGCGCTGGCAAATCGGTGATGCTCGATGCGCTGGCACTGGCGCTGGGCGGCAAAACCCAAAAGCAGACCTTGCGCGACGAGAGTCGCACCGCCGAACTCAGCGCCGCATTTTTGTTGCAAAAAGATGATCTGGCCTCCAGCTGGCTGGCCGAGCGCGAATTACTCGATGGCGACCAGGTTGTGTGCCGGCGCGTGCTCAAACCGGATGGACGAAGCCGGGCGTTTATCAACGGCAGCGCGGTTAACATTAGCGAACTGCGCCAGCTAGCGCCCTTGCTGCTCGACCTGCACGGCCAGCACGAACAACAAACGCTGCTGGATAAAAGCAAACATCGCGCATTGCTGGATGCGTTTGGCAAACACGAAAAACTCGCATCGGAAGTCGCCGAGTTGGCGCAGGGCTGGAACCAGCTACAACAACGTATCGACAAACTGCTGCAGGCATCTTCAAGCGGTGACGCACGCAAGCAACTACTCGCCTACCAGGTGCAAGAGCTCGAAAACCTCAAGCTTGGCCAAAACGAGTTGAAGCAGCTCGAGGCTGAACACAAGGTACTGGCTAACGCCGAGGGCCTGCTCGCACAGCTGCAGCAACTGCAGGAAATTTGCAGTGGAGAAAGTGTGGGCACCGGGCTTGCAGACCTAAGCCAGCAAGCTAACCGGCAGCTTGCCGACTGTTGCAACACGCTGCCCGAATTGAAAAATGCACTCGGGCTAATTGAGTCTGCGCGCATACAAATTGACGAAGCGCTGGTCGATATCAACGCCGCAGCCGAAGGCGTACAAATTAACCCTGAGCGCTTGCAGGAAGTTGAATCACGTCTCGACCTAATCTACAGCGTAGCGCGCAAACACAACACGCAAGCAACAAGCATCCCGGCACTTCATATAGAGCTTGCCGCGGAACTGGAAGCTTTGCAAAATGGTGAAGACTTAGCTGAGAAATTGCGCGAACAACAGCAGGAGCTGGAAGCACGCTACGCAAAAAGCGCCGGCTCTTTATCAAAAAAGCGCAAGAGTGCTGCCACGAAACTTGAAACTGCCGTGGCCAATCGGCTTACCGAACTGCAAATGAAGCACTGCCAGTTCGTGGTTGCGCTGGCGCCACGAGAAAGTGGCCGCCCGCTCGCATCTGGTACGGAATCGATAGAATTCCTGATTTCCACAGTACCCGGTAAATCCGCGCAGCCGTTGGCTAAAGTTGCGTCGGGCGGCGAGCTTTCACGCATATCGCTGGCCATCCAGGTTTCAACAGCCCAAACTTCCGCCACGCCTACGCTGGTATTCGATGAGGTAGACGTCGGTATTAGCGGCGCCGTTGCCGAGGTAGTGGGCAATTTATTGCGCGAGCTGGGTAACAGCAGCCAGGTTATTTGCGTAACGCACTTGCCGCAGGTGGCGGCCAAGGGTAGCCAACATTTGTTAGTAACCAAACAACTCTCCAAGCGCAGTGCCAGCACGGAAATAAAAACGCTGGACAAAGACGCAAGGCGCGCGGAGCTGGCGCGCATGTTAGGCGGTTTGGATGTTACCGAGTCGACGCTCGCGCATGCAGCAGAGATGCTTGATACTGCTTGAACGCTTGTTTAACTGTGCGCGCCTTGTAGTGACGATTAGTGGCGATGCTGTAAGCAGCTACAGTAAGGGGAGGATATTTTCATGACCGTACGGCGGCATGGACGCCGCCGTCGAGCGTACATGGATGTATTTACAGCGTGTCATGAAAATACCCTCCGCTTTCTTTGGCTGCGTGGTCGCCTGGTAGCACCTATCGACAGTCCTTCCTCGACGCGGATGTACTTATAGCGTGTCATGAAAATACTCTGCGATTCCTGTAGCTGCTGACTGTTTCGCCAACAGGAATATCGCTTTTATTACTGGCCTAGAAACAAGCCCAGGCGATGCACCGCTTCTTCAATGCGTGGCAGCGAGGTGGTGAATGCAAACCGGACGTGTTCGCTGGCCAGGTGATCACCAAAATCTGCGCCAGGGGTAATCGCCACGCCCTGCTCTTCAAGC
>JABDNS010000014.1 GCA_013043705.1 Pseudomonadales bacterium | reverse complement strand
GGCAAAGAGGCTTCGGGTACCGGCAACATGAAGTTCATGATGAATGGCGCGATAACTATCGGTACCTATGATGGTGCGAACATAGAAATACTCGATGCGGTCGGCGCGGATAACTTTTTCCTTTTCGGCCTGAAAGCCGATGAAGTTGTCGAGCAGCGCAAGCGCTATTCGCCCTCCGCAATCATCGATGCAGACAAAGACTTTGAGAGAGTGATGGGTTTAATCGAGAGCGGCCATTTCAATATGTTTGAGCCAGGCATTTTTGACCCGGTTATAGCGTCGATAAGAAGCGAACACGATGCATGGATGACTGCCGCTGATTTCCGGCCCTATATTGATGCGCAAATGGCCGCCGATGCCGCCTACTCAGACCAGGACAAATGGACGAGGATGAGCATTGAAAATGTTGCAGCCAGTGGCCGTTTCTCCAGCGACCGGACCATTCGTGAGTACGCGCAGCAAATTTGGGGTTTGGGCGATCGTTGATTACGTTTTGCTAAGTTCGTTGCGATAGTTACAAAAAACAAGAATAGAGCGCTGCGATCAGTAGCGTCTTACAAGCGTGGCGAGATTTCACTCGTTGCAGGAGGACAGTATGGTAAGCAGCAATAAAAATACAAAAGCGGCGGCAGATTCATCTGACACTGTGAATGCCGACAATCCGCGTTATGTAAGTAGACTGACGAAAGACACGCTGGCGCTGGTGCTAGCAGGCGGCCGTGGTTCCAGGCTCTACGAGTTGACCAACTGGCGCGCAAAGCCTGCGCTCTATTTTGGGGGGAAGTTTCGCATTATTGATTTTCCGCTATCGAACTGTATCAATTCCGGAATACGCAAGGTGGGCGTGCTTACCCAGTACAAGGCGCACTCACTGATCCGGCACATTGTTAGTGGCTGGAGTCATTTCAAAAAAGAGCTGAACGAGTTTGTGGATATATTGCCAGCATCACAGCGCTTCTCGGATGACTGGTACCAGGGTACCGCCGATGCGATTTACCAAAACATCGATATTATCCGGGCAGAGGCACCAAAGTACGTGATGGTGCTTTCGGGTGATCACATTTACCGAATGGATTACGGATCGATGCTGGTGCGGCATGTTGAAAGCGGCGCCGACATGACTGTTTCCTGCCTGGAAGTACCAATCGAAGAAGCCGCAGGCGCATTTGGCGTTATGCAAGTGGATAGTGAGAGTCGTGTACTGGGTTTTGAAGAAAAGCCCGAGCATCCGCGACCGATCCCGGGGCAGGAAGACTTAACCCTGGCTTCGATGGGAAATTACATTTTCAATACCGATTTCTTATTCGAGCAGTTGGCAAAAGATGCGATGGATCCAAAATCCAGCCACGATTTTGGCAATGATGTCATTCCTGCCATTGTTGATACGCGCCGAGTATTTGCCTATCCATTTC
The DNA here is from genome assembly GCA_013043705.1 of Pseudomonadales bacterium. Lineage (GTDB taxonomy): Bacteria > Pseudomonadota > Gammaproteobacteria > Pseudomonadales > UBA7434 > UBA7434. The sequence goes on along the minus strand of JABDNS010000014.1, from coordinate 12,132 downwards.
GCGACCCTGCCACCAGCGAACGCGCTTACTGGCGCGATGTGGGAACGCTGGATTCTTTCTGGGAAGCTAACATGGAGTTGGTTGAGCCGGTGCCAGCTTTGAACCTTTACGACCCGGACTGGCCCATATGGACCTACCAGTCACAGTATCCGCCGGCGAAGTTTGTTTTTGATAGTGACGATCGCCGCGGCATGGCGGTTGACTCGACTGTCTCTGGCGGCTGCATTATTTCCGGTGCGACGATTCGTAAGTCATTGATTTACTCGAATGTACACGTGGGTGATTGCAGCTACATCGAACAGTCACTGGTATTGCCAGACGTGCGCATTGGCAAGAATTGCAAAGTACACAAGGCGATCATCGACCGAAAATGCACCTTGCCCGATGGTATAGAAATCGGCGTCAACCACGAGCAGGATCGCGCCAATGGATTTCGCGTGACTGAAAAAGGCGTTGTGCTGGTTACCCGCGGTATGCTCGGCCAACCCGAAGGTTATGCCTAAGCGCGTTAGCGGAAAAAATCGGAATTATCCTATGCCAATAGATGTTCGTACTATAAATACCATGCCTTTCGAGGGCCAGAAGCCGGGCACATCAGGTTTGCGAAAACCGGTGTCGGTATTTCAGCAGCCTCACTATCTTGAAAACTTCGTACAGTCTATTTTCGACAGTATCGGCCGCTGTGAAGATGCCTCAATAGCTTTGGGAGGTGACGGGCGTTTCTACAACGAAAGAGCGATACAAGTAGTTGTTCGGCTTGCGGTTGCGAATGGCATAAAGCGCCTGGTGATAGGGCGGCATGGCATTCTGTCTACGCCCGCCGCATCGCATATCATTCGTAAACAGCAATTGCGGGGTGGCATTATATTGTCGGCCAGCCATAACCCGGGTGGCCCGGCGGGCGATTTCGGCATTAAGTTTAATGATACCAACGGAGGCCCCGCTACCGAAGCGGTAACCGCTGCAATTCATGCGCGCACACTTGAAATTAATCGCTATTACAGCGTCGATCTGGGGCGAAAAATCGACTTAGATGCGATTGGCGAGCAGCAGATTGATAAAACAACTATTGAAATTATCGACCCGGTTACAGACTACGCGAACCTGATGGAAAGCTTGTTCGATTTTAATCGAATTGCTGGGCTATTCTCTCAAAAGCAGTTCCGCATGTGTTTTGATGCTATGCATGCAGTAACCGGTCCCTATGCAGTGGAGATCTTCCAGAGCCGGCTTGGCGCACCGCAAAGCAGCGTTATAAACGGCATACCATTGGAGGATTTTGGTGGCGGGCATCCCGATCCGAACCTGGTGCACGCGGCTGAGTTGATCGATATGTTGCACGGCGATGACCCATTGGATTTCGGCGCGGCTTCCGACGGCGACGGCGATCGCAATCTTGTGCACGGCAAGGGCTTTTACCTGAACCCTTGCGATAGCCTTGCCGTGCTCGCCTTTAATCTTTCTGTAATTCCAGGTTATCCGGACGGTGCTGTGGGTATTGCCCGTTCCATGCCAACCAGTCGAGCACCGGACCGCGTTGCCAGGTTTCTGAATATTGAAAGCTTTGAGACTCCCACTGGCTGGAAATTTTTTGGCAATCTATTAGATGCTGGCAAGATTACAATATGCGGTGAGGAGAGCTTTGGTACCGGCTCCAACCATGTTCGGGAAAAAGATGGCTTATGGGCCGTGCTGTGCTGGTTAAACATTATTGCTGTACGCGAGCAGCCACTCGCATCGATTGTGCGCGAGCACTGGCAGCGTTTCGGCCGCGATTATTTTATGCGTTACGATTACGAAGGGCTTGACCAGCAGGCTGCTCAAGATGCATACCAGAGTTTGCGGGATAGGCTCGGTGGTTTGGCAGGCAAAACATTGGCGGGTAATTTAATTAGCCGCGCCGACGAATTTTGCTATACCGATCCAGTGGATGGCAGCGTATCGGAGCAACAGGGTATAAGAATCGTTATGCAAGACGATAGCCGTATCGTCGCAAGACTTTCGGGAACCGGCACTTCCGGCGCTACGCTGCGTTTGTATTTCGATAGCTATCGTAACGATCCGTCTCTGCTGGCCCAGCAGCCAAAGCGCGTATTAGAGCCATTGGTTACAGTAGCTGAAGAGCTAATCGGTATGCGTCGGAAATTGCAGCGCGATGCCCCGAACCTTGTTACCTGACAATTAACTGAAACAAGAAGCAGTTAAACTATGCGAATCCTAATGGTAGCCGCCGAAAATGATGCCCTGCCGGGCGGCAAAGTAGGCGGAATAGGCGATGTGCTGCGCGATATTCCGGTGGCGTTGGCTGAGCTTGACCACGAAGTGCAGGTAGTAACCCCGGGCTATGGTGCTTTCTCGAAGTTGCCAGGTGCAGAACACGCAGCTGACGTACAGGTTTACTTTGCGGGTTTCCCGCAGTTGGTCTCGCTCTATCGGGTTTCCGCTCGCAACAAATGTGATGGCGTAAAGCTTTGGGCAATGGAGCACCCGGTGTTTTCAAGCTGCGGTGAAGGCTTAATTTATTGTGATGACGGAGATACAAGGCCGTTTGCCACCGATGCTAATAAATTCGCGCTGTTTTGCATGGCGGTATGCAGGGCAATAGAAAATGGTGTATTCGGCGAGCTGGATGTTATCCACTTGCATGATTGGCATGCAGCAATGGTTGCACTACTTGCCGAACTCGACCCTCAGTTTACCAAGCTGAATAATATTCATCGCGTTTTCACCGTGCATAATCTTGCGCTGCAAGGAACCCGGCCACTTGAAGGCGATGATTCATCGCCTGCTCGCTGGTTCAAGCATCTTGCAATTAATGACTCGCGCGTACTGGATCCTCGCGCCCAAAACTGTATTAATCCGATGCGAGCTGGCATTAATTTGTGCCACCGCGTACACGTTGTGTCGCCGGGCTATGCAGAAGAGGTTGTAAGGCCCTCTGACCCGGCGTCCGGTTTTTCTGGTGGTGAAGGCTTGCATGATGATTTGAAACAAGCGTTCGATAATGGGCGCCTGTACGGTATTCTGAACGGTTGCGATTACGATGCGGCAGCGCCAGCAGCTTTAGATTGGCAGGCGCTATTGACCTTATGCGAGCAGGAATTACGCCTGCTTGTAGCGCGCGAAACCGCAGTAAAAAGCTCGCATATGTTGGCGCTGCGCGCAGTTGATCGCCATCGCGCTGGTACATCCGGCCCGAAATCACGCTTACTGCTAACATCCGTGGGGCGATTAACCGGGCAGAAGGTAAATTTGCTGTTGCAACAGACGGGTGATGGACGCTCGGCACTGGCGCATATGCTTGAGGCGCTGGGCGATAAAGGCGTATTTGTAATGTTGGGCAGCGGTGATGCCAGGCTGGAACGGGCGATGACCCGGCACGCAGCAGAATTCGATAACTTCATCTATGTCGAGGGTTATGCCGAGCAACTCGCTAACGCATTATATGTCGGAGGTAATCTTTTCCTGATGCCTAGCAGTTATGAGCCCTGTGGTATTAGTCAAATGCTTGCGATGCGTGCTGGCCAGCCATGTTTTGTTCACCATATCGGTGGGCTGGGCGATACCGTAGAAGATGGCGTTACAGGTTTCAGCTTCAACGCGAATGATAAACAAGATGCAGTCACGGCGATGCTGGAAAGGTTTGACCAAGTGTTACAGGTATACCAGCAAGACAAGCCTGGCTGGAAAAAAATAGCGGAAGCGGCTCGCAAAGTGCGCTTTACCTGGCGGCAGGCTGCCGAGCGCTACAACAAATTCCTCTACAAGCACTAGCCTCCACTATAGACCCCGCGCGTTTGCGGGCCACTATCTGTTAAGCTTGCCCCTGTTTGGATGCGAGCATCGATTTGCCGGAAAGGCGGTTTATCAATTGACTTATCTCTGGGTTAGCATTGCATTTATTTTCGGGTTCCTGGTCCGGCAGATCGGCCTGCCGCCGCTGGTTGGCTACCTTGTTGCGGGATTCGCGCTCAACGCAGCGGGGGTCGCTCCGGACCCCTCCTTACAGCTGTTGGGCGATCTTGGTATTGGCCTGCTTTTGTTTTCGATTGGGCTCAAGCTCGATTTGAAGCGATTGGCCAGGCTCGAGGTGTTTGGCACAACTTTTAGCCACATGGCGACTATTGTGTTGCTAACCACGCTGAACTGTTTTTTGCTAGGCAGTTTTGGCATGGTTTACTTCGCCGGTATCGATCTTGCGGCGGCACTGCTCATCGGTTTTGCGGTTAGTTTTAGTAGTACGATTATCGCCGTAAAGGTACTGGAAGAAAACGGCGAGATGAGCACGCGGCACGGCAAGCTCGCGATTGCCATACTGGTGGTGCAGGATATTGCCGCGGTGGCGTTTGTCACCATCGCCTCCGGTGCAGAGTTCAGCTGGGCACTATCGGGCTTGCTGCTGCTGCCGTTATTGTTGCCGCTACTTTCCTTTGTGCTTTCGCGCAGCGGCCATGGTGAGCTGTTACCACTAGCGGGGATCTGCCTGGCTTTGCTGGGCGGACAGTTTTTTGAATGGATGGGATTAAAGGCCCATTTAGGTGCACTGGTGTTCGGTCTTTTACTTAGCAAGCACAGCAAGGCAGCTGAACTCTCCAAATCAATGCTGAATTTAAAAGACCTGTTCCTGATTGGTTTTTTCCTTTCCATCGGGTTTGTAGCCCTGCCCACCTTGCCGATGACGTTTGCCGCGTTGATCATGGCTATCGCACTGCCATTCAAAGCCATGTTTTTTCACCTTTGGTTTGTGCTTTTTCGTTTGCGCGCGCGCACAGCTTTTCTCGCTTCGCTGAGCCTTGCCAACTATAGCGAATTTGGTTTGATCGTTGCCGCCATTAGTGTCAAGGAGGGCTTGATGGATGCAGACTGGCTAGTGATTATGGCGCTTGCAGTTTCGTTTTCGTTTGTATTTTCCGGTGCGCTCAACGCGCGCTCGGACATGCTATACGAGCGCTGGAGTACATTGCTAAGGCGTTACCAGCGGCAACCGCCACTACCACTTGATGAGCCGGACAGCGTTGGCAACGCCACAGTATTGGTAGTTGGTTTGGGCAGGGTAGGCAACGGTGCATACGAAACCTTGTATAGAGATTTTGGCAGCGCAGTATGCGGCGTTGACGTCGACAGGTCACGCGTTGACAAGCTGCGCAACAGCGGTAGGGCTGCGATTGTCGGTGACGCCGAGGACCCGGAGTTCTGGGCGCGCATGGACGTTAACTCGCTGCACCTGGTTATGTTTTGCATGCCCAACTTCAAAGATACATTGCATGCGGTCAATCGCCTGGCCAAACAGGGCTATAAAGGCAGCACTGCGGCAATTGCACGATTCGAGGATGAGCGGCAGGCCTTGATTGACGGCGGCGTAGACCAGGCCTACAACCTTTATGCTGAAGCCGGGGCTGGCTTTGCCGAGCAAAGCGTTGGCTTGCTGGCAAAATAACTGAGGAGAAAAATTATGCTCGGACATATGATGCAGCAGGAGTTGATGATCAGCGACTTGCTAACCCACGCCGAAAAAGCGCATGGTTCGCGCGAGATAGTATCCCGCGAGGCAGATGGTACAGCGCATCGCTACACCTGGGCCGAATGCGCCGCGAGAGCCAAACAGCTGGCCAACGCTCTACTAGCGGCAGGTGTGAAGCCTGGTGATCGCGTGGCCACCATCGCCTGGAACACCTATCGCCATATTGAGATTTATTACGCGGTTTCAGGTATTGGCGCAATCGTGCACACCATTAACCCGCGCCTGGATCCGAAGCAAGTCAGCTGGATGATGGATCACGCTGAAGACTGTCACGTATTGTTCGACACTACCTTTGCACCCATCGTTGCAGCTGTTCGTGAGCAATGCCCTGCGGTTAAAAGCTGGATCGCACTTTGCGATACATCGAAGCTGCCGCAGGATGCGGGCGAGCTTATTGCCTATGAAGAATTTATTGCTGCGCAGAGCGATGAATTTGAATGGCCGCGCTTCGATGAAAACACTGCGTGCACGCTTTGCTATACCTCCGGCACAACGGGCAACCCCAAGGGTGTGCTCTATTCGCATCGCTCCACTGTATTGCATGCCTGGTGTGGTAGCACCCGCGATGCACTGGGTATAGGTGCGGTCGATAGTATCCTGGCGGTCGTGCCGATGTTTCACGTAAGTGCCTGGGGCTTGATATACGCCGCTGCAATGGTTGGCGCCAAGCTGGTTATGCCCGGGGCAAACCTTGACGGTGAAAACCTTGCCAATATGATTAACAAGGAAAAAGTTACCTTGATGGCGGGTGTGCCAACTGTGTGGCTTGGCGTGCTGCAGCATTGCCGTGCAAACAAAGTCAGCTTGCCCTCGGTGCAGGGCGCCATCGTCGGTGGTTCAGCACTTCCCGAGTCGTTGTTGCGCGCCTATGAAGAAGAGCTGGATATTCCTATGCGCCAGGCTTGGGGTATGACCGAAACCAGCCCGATTGGTGTGGTCAATGCACCCCTGCCGGCACACGATGCACTGCCAGGCGATGAGCTTGTGAAAGTGAAGTTATTGCAAGGACGCAGAATCTTCGGTGTGCAAATGCGCATACTCGATGACGATGGCAAGCAACTGCCCGAGGACGGTGAAGTGTCGGGCCACTTGCAGGTGCGCGGCCCTTGGGTAGCATCGGGCTATTTCAAAGGCGCGGGCGCGGATGCTTTTACCGACGACGGTTGGTTTAATACCGGTGATGTTGCCGCCATTCACCCCGATGGTTACATGGAAATTACCGATCGCTCCAAGGACGTTATTAAGTCTGGCGGCGAATGGATTAGCTCTATTGATGTTGAAAATGCGGCCTGCAACCATCCTGACGTAGCGATGGCCGCCTGCATCGGCGTGCCGCATCCGAAATGGGATGAGCGGCCGCTGCTTATCGTGCAGCCGGTGCCCGGTAAAAAGCCACCGAAAGAGGAGGTCTTCGCCTGTATCGCAGAAAAATGCGCCAAGTGGTGGGTGCCCGAAGATATGGTTTACGAGGAGGTGTTGCCTATTGGCCCAACTGGCAAGATACTCAAGCGTGAATTAAAAGATAAGTACAACAACTAGCTCGCTTAGTGGCGAAGCGAGATTGCCCCGGAATTTTAATATGCACTTGCTCAACCCGAAAAAATTTGCCGGCGACTACCCCGATCAAATCACCCGCGACGTTATGCTCAAGACCATCGATTTTTTTGAGGGTATGGGGCTGAAAAAAATTAAGGCCGATTACGAAAGTCGTCGTTGGTACACAGAATTTTTGGAATTTAATAAGCGTGAAAAAATATTCGCCACCATACTCACCCCGCAGGGCTACGGCGAAGGCGCGCGCTGGGACAGCTCGCGCATAACCGACTTTGCCGAGATTTTGGGTTTTTACGGGCTAACTTACTGGTACTGTTTCCAGGTGTCAGCACTAGGGCTTGGGCCTATATTTCTTGGTGACAACCAGGCCTTAAAGAAAAAGGCCGCACAGTTACTCGCAGAAGGCGAAATTTTTGCTTTTGGTCTTTCTGAAAAGGAGCATGGCGCCGATATTTATTCTTCAGAGATGCGACTTGTGCCGCAGCCGGATGGCAGCTACCTGGCGCATGGAGAAAAATACTATATCGGTAACGGTAACAAGGCCGCCATGGTATCCACCTTTGGCAAAATAGAGGGCAGCGATGAATACGTTTTCTTTGTAGTTAACTCCCAGCATGAAAAATACGAGTGCGTAAAAAACGTTATTAACAACCAGGATTATGTGGCGCACTATCGCCTGCACGATTATCCGATTACCGATGCGGATATCACCGCTCGTGGCCAGAAAGCCTGGGATGATTCGCTCAACACTATTAACATAATGAAATTTAACCTGGGCTTTGCGTCTATAGGTATAAGTACCCACGCATTTCACGAAGCGCTGGACCACGCGGCCAACCGCAAGTTGTTCAACCATTACGTTACCGACTTTGTGCACATCAGGCAGTTGTTTGTCGATGCCTACACGCGGCTTACCGCGATGCGATTGTTTGCCAACCGCGCCACCGACTACATGCGCTCGGCCAGCAGCGAGGACCGTCGTTACTTGTTGTACAACCCCATGGTAAAAATGAAAGTGACTACACAGGGCGAGGAGGTGGTCAACCTGTTGTGGGATGTTATTGCCGCGAAAGGTTTTGAAAAAGATATGTACTTTGAAAATGCGGCACTGGATATTCGCGCGCTGCCAAAGCTGGAAGGCACTGTGCATGTGAATATGGCTTTAATCGTTAAGTTCATGGCGAACTATTTTTTCAAGCCGGCGAGCTTTAACGACGTGCCGCTGCGCCGTGATGCTGCCAACGACGATTTTCTCTTTAACCAGGGTGCCACCAAGGGCTTGGGTAAAACGCGCTTCCATGATTACCGCATTGCATTTAACAGTTGTTCGCTGTCCAATGTGCAGGTGTTTAAGAAGCAGGTGTCTACTTTTCGCAGAATGCTGATGCTTGCCCGGCCCAATAAGGAGCAGGTCAAGGATATCGATTTTTTGCTGATTACCGGTGAGCTGTTTACGCTGGTGGCCTACGCACAGCTATTACTTGAAAGCTGGCAGAAAAAATCGCTAGATAATGACTTGATGGACCAGATATTTGATTTTATGGTGCGGGATTTTTCCAAGTATGCCTTGCAGCTGTATTCCAAAACAGCCAGCACCGGCTTGCAGCAATTGTTCTGCAAGCGCATGTTGCGTAAGCCGGTTGTAGATGAGCAGCGCTTCAATCGAGTTTGGAATGAATTTGTGTATGCAAAAAAGGGCAGCTATACAATGAACCCTGGCGAAGGGTCAGTCGGCAACGGCACGAACGACAAGGTTCATGCCATTGCTTGAGACGATTTCAATTTTGGTGCCTGCGGGTAGTTCGCGATCGGCCGAGGCTCGCCAGAAGGTGTCGCCAATCAATACTTTTCCGACACCATTGCTCAAGGGCTGCTCTAACAATAATCGCCTTCCAACCAGTTGCGCCGCGCGATCATTCAGCACCGGCGCATCGGTTTGCTGGTTGAACTTCCTGAAAAAACGCCAGTAGATAAACGTAAACAGCATGCAGTTGATGCCGAAAACCAAAAGTTGGAAGCCCCAGCTTAAATCGGGAAAACTCACTGCAACTACGCTCTGTACGAATGCGGCAATGGCAATACCGATAACGAATCCACCGGTGCCAAAGGTTTCGGCAATTAACAAAACGATACCCAATACTAACCAGTGCCAGGGTTGAATAGTTGCAATAAAGCTTTCCATCAATGGCTCCCTAAACATTTTAAGCATTTGTTTTTAAATACGTGCATCAGCTTACTAGGCCTCGCCTTTAAGGACGCCGCCCGCATTACCGCCCAGCCCCTTGCTGATCTCTGCAATGCCGGCAATCGAGCCGATCACGCTGCTAGCCTCCAGTGGTATCATCATAACCTTGTTGTTGCTCGACTCGGCCAGCTGGCCAAGCGCGTCCACGTAACGCTGGGCAACAAAGTAGTTGATGGCCTGGCTATTGCCTTTATCGATTGCCTCCGACACCATGCGCGTGGCCTCGGCTTCTGCTTGTGCAAGGCGCTCGCGCCCCTCGGCTTCGCGCTTGGCCGCTTCCAACGCGCCCTCGGCTTTCAGTATCTCGCTTTGCTTCTGCCCTTCGGCAACTTTGATCGCTGCTTCGCGTTCGCCTTCGGCCTCAAGAATTTGCGCACGCTTTTCGCGTTCGGCTTTCATTTGCCTGGCCATGGCATCAACCAGGTCGCGCGGCGGCGATATGTCGCGGATTTCAATGCGCGTACATTTAATGCCCCAGGGGTCGGTGGCTTCGTCAACTTTGTTAAGCAGCGCAACATTGATACGGTCGCGATTGGAGAGCATCTCATCGAGCTCCATTGAGCCCAGCACGGCGCGGATGTTTGTCATTACCAGGTTCTGCATCGCGCGATATAGATCGTTTACTTCGTAGGATGCTTGAACGGCGTCCTGTAACTGGAAAAAACACACGGCGTCGGTTGTTACCTGGGCGTTGTCGCTGGAGATCACCTCCTGGGGCGGAATATCCAGCACCTGCTCCATCATATTCTGGCGGTGTCCAATGCCATCGATAAAAGGCACAATAATATTCAGGCCCGGCGTTAGCGTGCGGGTATACTTCCCAAAACGCTCCACGGTCCAGTTGTAGCCTTGCGGCACCATTTTTGCGCCGCTCCAAATCACCACGGCGGCGAAGCCCACAACCACCAATGCAGTTACTTCAAATCCGGACATTTCAACTCCTGCAAATATTTGCGAAAATACATGTTACATTAACCGGCAGGGTGTAAAAAGCTTTCCATTGATAGCGGTTTATTCTCGACCAGCACGCCAATCGTATAGCCTCCCCGGATGGTTTCATGCAACACAAGCTTCAGGTTCGAATTTTAAAAGAGTTAATCGCACAGCTCGATAGTGGCCGCAACATCGATTCGGGTGAGCAGTACAAAATGCCAACCGATGTTTATGTAGACCAAAACCTGGCCGAGCGCGAATGGCAAACGCTGTTTCGTAGTCACCCGCAACTTATTGGCATGTCAGCAGATTTGCCCGAGAAGAACAGTTATTTTACCGTGGAAGAGTTTGGCATCCCGGTATTGGCAACCCGCGATGAGCAAGGCAATTTTCGCGCCTTCCTGAATGCTTGCCGACATCGTGGTGTTAGCGTGACCCGGGAAAATAAGGGCGTGGCCAAGCGCTTTGTTTGTCCCTTCCATGCCTGGACCTATGCATCCAATGGCTCGCTCATCGGCGTTTCCGAAGAGCAGGATTTTGGCCCCATAGACAAGCGCTGCAATGGACTCATCGAACTGCCGGCAGCAGAGCGCTATGGCATGCTGTGGGTACACCCGCAGCCACAAGCCAGTTTTGATGTAGATGAGTTATTTGGCGAGGCGCTTGCAAAAGAGCTGGCGTCGCATAATTTGCAGGACTACGTTTTCGCCGGAGACAAAGAAATAGACAAGCGCCTGAACTGGAAGTTAGCCAACGACACCTTTGGTGAAACCTACCACTTCCAAAAATTGCACCGCGATACCTTGGGCCAGGTTTTTTACGGCAACAACCTGGCCTACGAGGAGTTTGGCAGGCACCATCGATTTGTTACCGCCAGCAAGTCAATTGACGAAGTGCGCGCGCGGCCGGAATCGGAGTGGAAGTTGTCGCATGGCGCCATTCTTATTTATTACCTGTTCCCCAATATACAGCTGCTATTTAATACTGGCAGGGTGAGCGTTGTGCGCATTTATCCTGTCCACGGTGATCCGGCGCATTCAATAACGCGCTTGGCTACATACTGCGAGCCTTCATACGCAGACCTGGTAATGAGCACCGACGCACAGGGCCGTGAAGACTTGCGCGTGATGACCGATATTTACGATCCTAACAAGCCCGCCGGGTCGATCGCCACACTCGAGGCAACCATGGAGGCGTTTTACAGCACGGTAGAACTCGAAGACTATGCAATGGGTGAAAAACAGCAGCGCGCCGCAGAGAGTGGCGTATCACAGGAAGTAATTTTTGGTCGCAATGAGCCGCCACTGCACCATTACCATCGCTGCTTTCGCGAGGCCTTGGATATGCCGCCGCTAAAAGCGGTTGACGCCGGAGAAAGTGTTGTTGCCAGTGCTTAGCGTTACGCGTCATCGTTGCTTGCCAGCAACGCTGTACATGTAAGCTAGGCGTTGTTATTAGTAATATCGTAACTGTATAGCCAGTCGAATTGCCTCGCTAGTAGCGACGGTGCGAGCTTGCCACCGATCCACAATGGCAGATACTGTAAAGTTTGGCTCATGGCGTTTTTACGGTGAAATATTCTCGCATTCCTGCTCGATTGTCGTTGCGCCTTGCTGCAACGCTGCCGCCTGCTTGCTGCGTAGCATTGCAGGGCTTCTGCCGGGCTATCTGGATACGTGTTTAGTGACGCGGCGAGTTGCCAGGCATCCTCCACCGCCATCGCGGCGCCCTGCGCCATAAACGGCAGCATAGGGTGTGCTGCGTCACCCAATAGTGCAACTCTTTGGTTGGTCCATCCTGTAAGTGGGGCGCGATCAAACAGGCCCCAGCGATGAAGTTGCGGTGCATTTTCCAATATGCTGGTTACGCAAGAATGCCA
>JABDNS010000011.1 GCA_013043705.1 Pseudomonadales bacterium | reverse complement strand
TCTTCGCGTGCGTGTGCTTCCATTTGCGCAGAGCCATGCTGCAACGCAGAAACTTCAACACTCAGCCTGTCGTTGCGCTCCTTCAGTGCACTGTTAGTCATCTGTTGTTTCGCCAGCCTTTCCTCTAACGCTGCGGTGTGCCGCAAGCTGCCCTCGGCAAACCATAAGCGATATTGCAAACTGGCCAACATGACGAGCAAAAGCACCACCGCCCACCAAAACCGGTGGCGCTGCAGCAGGCTCGAAGCAAGCGATTCCTGTTCGGCAGGTGTAGTCAACCAGCAAGCACCCCTGCGTTGTGGACTGATCCAGCTAACATCAATCTAGCGCTTGAATTCGGCGCGACCACGGTAAGCAGCTTTGTCACCCAGCTCGGCCTCTATGCGCAACAGGCGATTGTATTTGGCTACACGGTCGGAGCGACACAGCGAACCGGTTTTTATTTGCCCGGCAGCAGTACCCACCGCCAGGTCGGCGATGGTGGTGTCTTCTGTTTCACCGCTGCGGTGCGATATCACCGATGTATAACCCGCTTTGCCTGCCATCGCGATGGCATCCAGCGTTTCAGTAAGCGAGCCAATCTGGTTGAACTTAATAAGAATGGAGTTGGCAATTTTTTCGTCGATACCGCGCTGCAAAATGCTAGTGTTGGTAACAAACAAATCATCGCCCACCAACTGGATACGGTCGCCCACTTTTTTTGTTAGCGCGGCCCAGCCGTCCCAGTCGCTTTCATCCATGCCATCTTCAATAGAAATGATCGGGTGTGCATCACACAGGCCGGCCAGGTAGTCGGCAAAACCATTCGCATCGAAGGCTTTGTTCTCGCCGGAGAGCTGGTATTGATTATCGCGATAGAATTCCGACGCAGCACAGTCCAGCGCCAGGGTTACTTCATCGCCCAACTTGTACCCCGCATCGCCAACTGCTTCGCCGATTAATGACAAGGCTTCGGCGTTAGAGCCCAGGTTGGGTGCGAAGCCACCTTCATCGCCCACTGCAGTATTCAAACCGCGCTGTTGCAATACTTTTTTAAGCGCGTGAAATATTTCGGCGCCGCAGCGCAGTGCTTCGGCGAAGCTGGGTGCACCTACGGGCTGCACCATAAACTCCTGGATATCGACATTGTTATCGGCATGCTCGCCACCGTTGACAATATTCATCATCGGCACTGGCATGGAATATTGGCCGGGCGTGCCGTTAATGTTCGCAATATGCTCGTATAGCGGTATGCCAGCGTCGCTGGCTGCTGCTTTGGCCGTAGCCAACGACACCGCAAGAATGGCATTGGCACCCAGGTTTTTCTTGTTATCGCTGCCATCGAATTCAAGCATGGCCTGGTCTATATTGCGCTGCTCGCTGGCTTCATGACCCAACAGCAGCTTGGCAATTTGTTTGTTCACATTGCCCACGGCTTTTTGCACGCCCTTGCCCAGGTAGCGCGCCTTGTCGCCATCGCGCAATTCAAGCGCTTCTCGCGAACCAGTTGACGCGCCCGATGGCGCGCAGGCTACGCCGCTAGCGCCCGAGTCAAGTTTAACAACCGCCTCTACGGTGGGATTACCGCGCGAGTCGAGCACTTCGAGCGCGCTTACCGATTGAATTCTCGCCATCTTGAATTAATACCTCTGCTCTAAAAATAATATTGCGCCGCTTAAATGCAGCTTTAGTTTTGCTCGAACGATTGCTTGCTATTCAATATCCAGCTCGGGCAATTGCTTAACCAGTGTGTCGATTTGCTTGAGCTGGCTTAAAAAATCTTCCAGCTTATTCAACGGTAGCGCACAGGGCCCGTCGCACTTGGCTTTATCCGGGTCGGGGTGCGCTTCCAAAAACAAACCGGCCAATCCCTGCGTCATACCTGCACGGGCTAACTGCAGCACCTGCTGGCGCCTGCCGCCGGCTGCGTTAGACAAGCCGCCTGGCATTTGCAGTGCATGCGTCACATCGAATATTACCGGGTAGGCAAACTGTTTGAGGGTGCTGAAGCCGAGCATATCGACCACCAGGTTGTTGTAGCCGAACATGGTTCCACGCTCGCAGAGCATTAGCCTGCTGTTACCGGCCTCTTCACATTTCTGCAATATATGCTTCATTTCGTGCGGCGCAAGAAACTGCGCTTTTTTAATATTTATTACCGCACCGGTTTCGGCCATCGCGCGAACCAGGTCGGTTTGGCGCGACAAAAATGCCGGCAACTGCAGTACATCTACCACCTCGGCAACCGGGCCGGCCTGCGCAGGTTCGTGCACATCGGTAATTAACGGTACCGAGTAGGTGGACTTCACCTTTTGCAAAATCTTCAGCCCGTCTTCAAGCCCAGGGCCGCGGAACGACTGAAGACTCGAGCGGTTAGCCTTATCGAAAGAGGCTTTGAATACGTAGGGTATGTTTAGCGTTTTACACACTTCCACAAAATGCCCGGCGGTATCCATCGCCAACTGCTCGCCATCGAGCACATTGAGACCGCCGAACAGCACAAACGGCAAATCATTGCCTACCTCGAGGCCGCCGATCTTTAAAATTTTATTGTTTGCCATAAGCGCTACTAATTCTCAGCTGGTGCGCGCCGTTCGGCATAGGCATTGGCCGCGTTGATAAACGCGCTAAACAGCGGGTGCCCATCGCGTGGCGTTGACGTGAACTCGGGATGAAACTGGCAAGCAACAAACCAGGGGTGATCAGGCACTTCAACAACCTCGACCAACTCGTGCCCGGCCGACCAGCCCGCAATACGCAAGCCGGCTTTCTGCAAGGTGTCGAGATAGCGTGCATTAAATTCGTAGCGATGCCGGTGGCGCTCGTTAATTTCAGTTGTGCCATAGCACTCCGCGGCGATCGACCCCTCAACCAGGTTGCTGCGCTGCGTGCCCAGGCGCATGCTGCCGCCAAGGTCGGTTTCGCTATCGCGCAGTTGCGTACTGCCGTCTTCTTCCACCCACTCGGTAATTAGTGCAATAACCGGGTGCGGGGCTTCCGGGTTAAATTCGGTGGAATGCGCATCGGCCAAGCCTGCCACATTGCGCGCGTACTCGATAACCGCCACTTGCATACCAAGACAGATACCCAAGTACGGAATGCCGTTCTCGCGCGCATACTGAACGGTTTTTATTTTCCCCTCAACGCCGCGCTCACCAAAGCCACCCGGCACCAGGATGGCATCCACACCCTCCAGCGATTCCAGGCCATGCTCATCGATATCTTCCGAATCGATATAGCGAATCTTAACTGCCGTGCGCGAACCAATGCCGGCATGCTTCAACGCTTCGTTCAGGGATTTGTAAGCGTCGATCAAGTCCATGTACTTACCGACCATGGCCACCGTCACTTCGGTTTCAGGGTTTTGCTCGCCTTCAATAACCGCTTCCCATTCCGACAGGTCGGCTACCTTGCAGTCGAGGCCAAGGCGCTGCACGATATATTCGTCCAGGCCTTTTTTATTCAGTATTATCGGTGCGCGGTAAATCGTATCAACGTCGGGCAACGGAATAACCGCGCGCTCTTCAACGTTGGTAAACAAGGCAATTTTGCGTCGCGCACTGGCGCTAATTTCTACTTCCGAACGACAAATCAAAACATCGGGTTGCAAGCCTATTGAGCGCAACTCTTTTACCGAGTGCTGGGTTGGCTTGGTTTTGGTTTCACCCGCAGTCGCGATGTAGGGCACCAGTGTAAGATGCAGCAGCAAAGCGCGCTGGTGACCCAACTCGACCTTTAACTGCCTGGCCGCTTCAAGGAAAGGTAACGATTCAATGTCACCAACGGTGCCGCCAATTTCTACCAGCGCAACCTCATAGCCTTCGCCACCCATCAGCACGCGCCTTTTGATCTCGTCGGTAATATGCGGGATTACCTGCACGGTGGCGCCAAGGTAGTCGCCGCGGCGCTCCTTGCGCAGCACGGTTTCATAAACGCGACCGGTGGTGAAGTTGTTGCGCTTGCCCATTTTGGTGCGAATGAAGCGCTCGTAGTGGCCCAGGTCCAGGTCGGTTTCGGCACCGTCTTCGGTTACGAAAACTTCGCCGTGCTGGAACGGGCTCATGGTGCCCGGGTCGACGTTGATGTAGGGGTCGAGCTTGAGCATGGTAACTTTAAGCCCGCGCGACTCCAGGATCGCCGCCAGCGAAGCAGAGGCAATACCTTTACCAAGAGAAGACACCACACCACCAGTAACGAAGATGTAACGGGTCATTAGCAAATGGGCTCCAGGCAAAGATACCGGGCGCTGCGCGGCGGGCTAGCCACGGGCAACGCCAAAACCTGCAAACCGCCCAGGCGGGTAGCTGCAGAAAAATTAAAATAGTCGCGCTTCAGGAGCAGGCAGATAACCCAATACGGGGTCGCCTGCAGATGGCAGTTCAGCTTATCAGAAAGGCTCACGCCGTCCAAACACGGCGGAGGTTAATATTGCTGGCAGAAAGTGGTTTTTTGGCGGGTTCACAAGGCCCGCAGCGTTAGTGCGGGCTAACAGGAACAGAAGGGAGCGCGCCGCGTTAACAGCGCGATGGGCTATACGTCAAAAGGGTCCTCGAAATCTCCCTCCTCCTGGGCAACCACACTCTTGCTATCGGGGAAGTATCGGTCCATATCAATATCTGCAGCGCGCACGGTGGTGGCGAGCAGGCCATCGACATCGGCGGAAATTGCATCGGCTAATTGCATCTGGGTGCCTTTCCTAACCGCCAGCTTAACCGCATCGCCCCACACCATCAGGTGCGAAGTATTGATGTAGCGGTGCCTGGAATCTTTCGCCCACTCGGCACCAATTCGCTGGCCTATATCAGCCATTTGATGCTTGAGGTGCAAACGCTGTTGGTAGTCGGGCGTTTCACGCATTACCGTATCGGTGAGCCATTGCCAGCCGTTGGGATACAGTGCCCAGCCGAGGTAGAAACGCTTGATCCATTTCAGGTACTCGGCCTCGTTTTGCACCGCAGCATTGGCGGCATCAGCACGATGCGCCGACAAGAATTCCTCTACAGGTGGAAGCTCTGCCGGCCAAGGCGGCAAGCCACGCTGTGTGGTAGCGCAGGCGGTAAGCAGGGAAAACAGGATCGCTGTAAAAATCCAGCGTGAGGTCGAAAGTCTTTTCATGATCGAGTAGTCTTCTAATGTAGCGATGATTTTACAAGGATCGTTCAAAAAACGCGAAAATAGCGCAAGCGCCAAGCCGATCCCCTTTGTATCAACTATAGATGAGCATGCCCTGGCGCCCCCCGCAAACCGCGGCTGTAGCGCCGTACTGGCGCACAATCTTGCGGCGGGCCAGCCAGCAATCGCTCGTTTTGTGAGCAGCCTCTAAAAACGGCCACACCGCTATGACCACAATTCGGAAAGATCATGCCCCGCGGGCTTAAACAGGGCTTTATTGTGCTGGCCGCAGCGCTTGGCTATGGCGGCTGGGCGGTTTATAGCAATATGCCGGGCCAGCTTGGCCCCACTGGCCCTGCCGAAATGATGGCTGAAATGAGTCATGTCGCCTGGCGTGCCGGCTTTATCCAGGGCGGCTATGCCGGCCTGTTAACCCTGATTAACCTGGCGATTCTGGAGCGCCTGTTTGGGCACCTGCGACGCAGATGCACAGCGCTGCAGGCTGCTGGCCTCACGCTGCTGGTTTCCACCGTCGCGCAATACAGCATCATTATCCCTGTGCACCTGCTCAACGGCACACCCAATATTCTTATCACACTTCTGCCCGGCTTCGTGATCAGCACCCTGTTCAGCAGCGCCTACCTCTGGCACGTTGCACAACAGTAAAACCGCGGGGACAGTTTACTTTCTCGAGCCCTTTGGGTTCGCAAAAGTAAACTGTCCCCTACTGTCAACCATTCCAGCAATCGCACGTTAGTCCTCCTGCAGTTCAAAAAAACCCGACTGGAGGATCCACCATGAAACTGTTTTCGTTAAACCTGTTGAAAAAATCATGCCTTGGCAGCGCCATACTGGCAGCACCGCTGTTGATGAGCGGCCCGGCATTCGCGCAAACCGCACTGAGTGTTGATAGTGAACCCAGTGAGAAAAATCCTGGCGTTGAAATTGTGCGCCCTGTTGAAGACCTGGCGGATATCGTTCGCCCACACCCTGTCGATCGCGACTTCATAAACACTGCGCTGGTTTTAACCGATGCGGGTGGTCGCGGCTCGGTAACTTACTGCGTGGCCTACAACCAGCGCGGTGATGCAATTGGTCGTGGCTTTAGCAAAGTACCCGGCAATGGAGTACGCGTGGTGTTTGCTTCGGACCTGAGCAACGGCGTGGACTTTCTGGGCAAGATCCGTTGTAAATCACGCGATCGCGTAAGTGGCACCGCCTACATCGTCGGTGCTGATTTTAGCGATACACGCGTGCACAACCTGCATGATCGTGCTGGCAGTGTGATTAGCGTGCCGGTAGTCATTTCACGCTAGCACTTATACCTGGAGCAATAAAAAACCGGAGCTTGCTCCGGTTTTTTATTGGGGGGACAGTTTACTTTTTTGGGCGCATCAGCCCCAGCCTGCATGGGGACAGTTTACTTTTTGGGGCGCGATGCGCCCCAAAAAGTAAACTGTCCCCCTGGTTTTAATGACCGCGTCGGTCGAGCCTGCGATCAATGCGCTGGCCTTTTCTATCCAGGCGACTATCGATTCGCTCACCTTTTCGATCCAAACGATGATCGATTCGATCGCCTTTGCGATCCAGGCGATGGTCGATGCGGTCACCCTTGCGATCCAGGCGCTCCGCCAGCCTGTCCTTACCCTGCTGCTCGGCCCAATCTGCGCGTCGATCCAAGTTGGCATCAATGCGGTCGCCCTTGCGGTCTAGCCGCTTATCGATGGCATCGCCCTTTCGATCAAGCCGGTGCTCGATGCGGTCGCCAACGTTGTCCAGATGCTGCTCTATACGGTCTCCGTGCTCAGCCAGCGCCGGTGTGCTACTCGCCATTGCGGCAGCTGCGAACGGAATAAATAGTGAATGAGTGAAATTGAAATGGCGCATGTCTAAGTCCTCTCGATTGGTTTTTTTACCGCCACAAGTGGCGGGCTCGAGAGGTATAACGACGCGGGCGCTATTTGGTTGACAGGCACTGTATGCAAATTTTAGCGCGCGGCTGAATCCTGCGCCTGGCGCTTTTGCATCTGGCGCTTGATTTGCTCGCGGCGCTGCTCGCGCAATAGGCGTTCGCGCTCCATCGCGCGGCGTTGCTCAGCCTCGCGTAACTTCTGGCGCTGCATCTCACGCTCAATGCGATGCTTTTGCTCGAGCTGGAATCGCTGGCGCAACTGCTGCTTGCGCTCTTCTGGCAAAGCCTGGAATTTTTTAAAGCGCTTTTGCAACGCGCGCTGCTTCGCACTTGGTAGCTGGCTGAACTGCTTGTGCTGCTGGAGCATACGCTTGCGCGCGGGCACGGGCAGGTCGCGCCATTTTTTCATGCGATGAATAAAGCGTTTGCGCTCGGCCGGCGACAACGAAAGAAAATGGTCTGCACGCTTGAGCAGGCGCCTGCGTTGCAGCTCGCCCAGATCGGGCCAACGCTGTTCTGCATGCGACAAAACACGCTGCTGTTTCTTATTCAGGTCACTCCAGGCCGGCGCTTGCTCATTATTGGCATAGGCTCCCGTTGCAAGCAGGCAGGTAGCAGCTAATAACAATGGCAGCACATGGCGCACCGCACGCTGGCAATAGTTCGTTGTCATTGGTCGCTCTCCACTCTCTGTGCACGCGGCGCGCGCAAAGAAGTCGCTGCATCTTCGCCCGGCTTATCCGGCTTACCCGCCTTACTCTCTGTTGCAGGATCTATTGCATGGCTTGTTGCGCCGCTTGTTGTATGGTTGGCGCCTGGTTGATCAAGTGAGCCGAGCATATCGTGATAAGCAGCAGCTTCAATTTCTGCATCGTCATAATCAAGAAATAGATCGATCATCAATTCACTAAAACTTTCCAGGTCTTCTTCCTGCGCCAACACAGGTAGCGATACAGTGGGCAGCAAACCCAACAAGCCTAATAGCATCAGTTCCCGGCGGGCCAGCGTGCTAGGCATGATGTGCCTGGCTACTTATTGAGGACGAACTGCTCGCCTGGTTCTGCTCGCCAGGGCTAGCCGCAACATCTTGCTGCTCCTCCAACCATTGAATAAATTCCAGCTCTTCGTAGAACTCGAAACCTTCGCCCGGCAGGGTGTTGAGCATGGCCAGCGACTCATCATCCAGCAGCTCGCCATTTTCATCCGTCGCGGCCGCTAACTCTGCGACAGCAGCACCCGAGCGCTCTAAGCCCGGTGAGTCCAGGGCCGGGTAGACAATGACAACGGCGAGCGCAGCTGCCATCGCAGCCGCTGGCCATTGCCAGCGAAACCCCGCTGCAGGGTTTGCAACACCACTCGATGCACTCGCCATCGCTGCCGCTCGCGCCTGGTTTAAAGCTGACTGGGTGGCGCCATCCAGCGTGTTAGCATCGCTATCAAGCTGCGCGGTAACCTTTTCCAACAGCGCTTGCTCAGCCTGGTCAGTGGCAGCGCCGTTAGCGTTTTCTGCTTTTGGTTTTGTATCTTTCAAAATGTCGTACTCTTGCTATGCAAATATTTAATGCTGCTTTACCGTCGCTTCAGGTTCTACAAAATCCGCCAACTTTCGCTGCAAAAACTGACGCGCCCGGGAATAATGTGTTTTCACGCTGCCTTCACCGCAACCCATTGCCACTGCCGTTTGCGCCACATCCAACCCTTCCCAGGCACGCAACATAAAAGCCTGGCGTTGTCGCTGCGGTAATTCTTGCAAAGCGTGGTCGAGCCGATCGCCAAATTTTTCGTCGTCGCCAAGTCGCGCTGGATCGGGATTGGCCGGATCGCTAAATGTTGCCATTAGCTCCTCCGATGATTCTTCGCCCTGTCTCGACCGCCCCGCAAAGATACTGAACAACTTGCCGCTGCGCGTACGACTGCGCTGAATATCGGTAATACGCGAATATAAAATTCTATAAAACAACGGCGGCCATTGATCGGCCGGTTTGTTACGATACTTTTCTACCAACTTGAACATCGCCTCTTGTACCGCGTCGAGCGCGTCATCGCGCTGGTGCAACGAAGCCAGTGCCATGCGATACGCCCGGGCCTGTACATCGGCGAGGAATGCATCGAGTTGTTTTAATTCTTCTGGCAAACCCTGGTCACCCTTCCCCGAGCGCCCGCTTGCTTATCGCTGCGTGCTAGCTTTTATAATAACGAAGTGGTGGCTATTCGGTTGACAACAAAACCCGCTAAATTTGTATTGATTGTATTTCTCTATAGGCTTTGTAACCTATTGTTTTTATTATATAAATAATATTTAACTAGAAATGGTCTTAACTAGAAGTCGTCACTAACCACTACTTTCACCCACTCCAGCCTGCTAACCGGCATGCCGTGCTCAAGCATTTCAAGCTTTGAAATAATCAATTCACTATCGCCTTCCAGGCCGAGTAAAACCGGTACGTTCTCGTCATCGCCCGACGCCGCGACAAACAATCGGGACAGGGCTTTTTCGCCGTCGAATACAAAGCCTCGATACAAACCCTGCACGCCGTTAACGGGTATTAGACCGCTGCGCGGCACCACGATAACGTTGTCTCGCCAAAAACCCTCGCAGCGCGCACGAAAACGCATACCGCGCTGTAAGAAATTCGAGCTGTCATCAAGCAGCAAAGATAAATTATGTCGTTTTGATTGTGGCGCCGGATTGCCGACAGATGTACTGGCAGTACTTTGTGCCTCGCTATGCGCGGATACAATCATTGCATCGTAAATTCGATCACCGCTGTTGAGCACTTTGGCCTGACAGTATTGGCCGGGCCAAAGCGGTAACGGTGCATTGAAATCTGCAGCAACCACGTTGCCGCGATATTGGGCGTTTGCAGCAATCGCCTGCTGCGGCGCAAATAAAACAGCCATTTGATTGCTGGCGCTCTCTTCGCTGCCTCCACCCGCTTGACTATGCTCTTGCAGGCTCGTAACCACGCCATCAAACGGCGCAAGCAGTGCAGTATTCATCATCTGCTGTTGCATTTGCCGCACCCGCTCGTTGGCGCCGATAAAATCCGCGCTCAACTTTTTAATGCCAGCCTCGGCGGTATCCAGCGCCTGCTGGTTAAGCACACTCTGCTGCTCACCAGCGACCAATTGTTTCCAGCTTGCCAACGTTGCCTGCAGTTCAAGCTTTAACGCATCACGCCGCGCGTGTGCCGCCCGCAACGTTGTTGAACTGAATGGATCTTGCGACCTCGCCAGCACAGCGCCCTGTTTTACTACGGCACCTTCGGCGACAAGTATTTCAAGCAAATTCGAATGATTTGAACCCTGCAATTGAATGGGCGATTCAGCGCTGATTTCGCCTTGCAGGGCAATATACGGCGCCCAATCCTTGCTTGCGAGTTTCCAGGTAGGTACGCGCAGGCCGGCCTGTGGCCGCTGCTCTATGCCCTGCCCGGATTCAGC
>JABDNS010000066.1 GCA_013043705.1 Pseudomonadales bacterium | reverse complement strand
ATTTCTTGAAGCCAGCGTGGGTGTGGGCCTGTTTACATCCGGCGCAATCCTGTTAACAATTTGCACCGCGCTTTATGCGCAAAATATCGCCACGCTGCAACAAATGCTGCCGTTAGCCTTCCTTGGCGCCACAACGGCAGATCACATGGGTTACTTTCTCGGGCGCTGGATAGGCCCTGGTTTTCATCACACCCGCTTCGCAGAGAAATATGCCGCCAACATCAGCAAAACGGAGCAGCTGCTGTTGAAACATGGGGAGCTGTCTATTGTGCTTGGCCGGCTCATCCCTGCGGTGCGAAGCGTCGTGCCGCTGCTCACCGGGATTAGCGGCTTGCCTGTTAACCGGTACATGCGCTACGACATGCTGGCATGCGTGATTTGGGCGGCGGGCCTCGGCTTGTTGGTTGCGGGGCTGGGTGGATTGTTCACCTAGCTGAAACACGGCGTTTTCCCCTTTGTTAATCCGTTGCTATAGTCTTGCGTAGCGAACCGTTATCCAGCCTAGCGCAAGTAGTAACCATTTTCGAGGCGTTTACTAGCAAATGCCTTGCTCGCATTGTTTCGTTTCCGCCCGCATCCCACACCTCTGGTAGTATGCTCTTCTCGCCGCTTTGCCAAAAATAGGCGATAGCAGTCTTTTGCACGAGGCTTGGAGGAGCAGATGAATTACTTTGTCACTGGTGGTACCGGTTTTATTGGTCATTTTCTGATCCCGAAAATCCTGGATCGGGGCGGGAATGTATTCCTGCTTGTGCGAAAAAATTCGCTGCACAAGGTTGACGAGCTGCGCGAGTACTGCGGCGCTGGCAGCGACCAGATCATCGCGGTTGAAGGCGATTTACGTGAAAAAAATCTCGGCGTAGGCAAGGCTTGGATTGCAGGGCACGAAGGCTTCATCGATCACTTCATGCACCTGGCAGCGATATACGACATTACCGCGGATGCCGAGAGCCAAAGGCTTACCAATGTCGAGGGCACCGCGCAGGCAATTGCACTATCGAAAGCGCTAAAAGCAGGGTGCTTCCATCTTGTAAGCTCTATCGCCGCTGCAGGGCTTTATAAAGGAACGTTTACCGAGGACATGTTTGAAGAGGCTACCGGCCTGGACAATCCCTACTTTGCTACCAAGCATGAATCCGAGGGCCTGGTGCGCAAGGAAAAAAGAATGCCCTGGCGAATATATCGGCCCGGCATGGTGGTAGGGCATTCTGAAACCGGCCAGATGGACAAGATCGATGGACCTTACTATTTCTTTGAAACGGTCAGGAATATTAGCAAAGTAGTACCCGATGGGTTCCCATTGCTAATGACCAAGGCCGGCAGAATCAATGTGGTACCTGTTGATTTCGTTGCCAACGCCATTGACCACCTGGCACATTTACCCGATCAAAATCATCAATGTTTTTATATAACCGACCCGAATGGAATACGCGTTGGTGACTTACTTAAGTGTTTACTAAAAATATCTGGTGGCGGAAACTTGCGGTCGCTGGATCTCCCATTATTCGATGCAGCTTCAGAAAAGGCAGGCAATGTAGTAGCAAAGATAACACCCATAAAAAAATTGAGCGAAAAGCTAATGGATCGCATGGGTGTGCCAGCCGAAGTGCTTGCTTATATCAATTACCCCACGCATTACGATAATGCGCAAACAACCGCTCTGCTTGCTGAAGGGGGAGTTGAGTGTCCGCCCTTCCAGGACTACGCCCAGGTTATTTGGGATTACTGGCTGAATTTTTTGCGTGACGAACCTGAGCCTGTGTCGCGAGAAATGAGCACATTGTTCGATAAAGTAGTAGGCAAGCCAAGTGTAGCTGCGTTGCGTCGCGCTATTGAAGGTAAGGTTGTGGTGGTTACTGGCGCAACATCGGGTATTGGTAAAGAGTGCGCGCTAAGACTCGCACAGGCGGGCGCCGATGTGGTGCTGGTTGCAAGAACCCTTGAAAAGCTCGATGAGACGTTATTGGAAATTGAGCAGCTTGGCGGAGAAGCTACTGCCTACTCTTGCGATGTTTCGGAGCCAGAACAATGTGACTCGCTGGTTGAGGCGGTGTTGGAAAATCATGGCCATGTCGATGTATTAATTAATAACGCAGGGCGATCTATTCGTCGTTCAGTGCGGTACAGTTACGACCGTTTTCACGACTTTGAGCGAACCATGCAGCTTAATTATTTTGGTGCATTGCGGCTAATTACCGGCTTCCTGCCCTCGATGGAGGAGCGAAAGACTGGCCAGATAATTAATGTTTCTTCTATTGGCGTACTTACAAGCCCACCGCGATTCTCTGCCTACGTGGCTTCAAAAGCTGCATTAGACGCTTTTACCCAATGCGCTGCACCGGAGTATGTTGAGCAAAATATTCATTTCACAACAATTCATATGCCGTTGGTGCGTACGCCTATGATTGCACCTACCAGCTTGTATCGTGCATTTCCAACCCTGTCGCCAGAACAAGCCCGCGACCTGATTGTTAAAGCAATTTTGGGCAAGCCAAAACGGGTTTCAACGGGTTTGGGCATAGCCGGCGCGGTAGCCCAGGCTACTACGCCTCACTTCACCGAATCACTGTTGGCCCAGGCTTATCACTTGTTTCCCGATTCCGCCGCGGCGCGTGGCCTAAGCGAAGAGGAAGCAGCAGCGGAGCGAGCCAATATTCCAACCACAAAGATGCAAATCGCAAGAAAGTTGTTTACCACGGTAATGCGAGGCGGGCACTGGTAGGCTATTGCCGTTAACTGCTTTATTTCTTTGTAGCGTTGGAGATACGGCTATGAAAAAACTTGGCTTGCTGGACAAGGCATTTTTGCTTACCGAAAGCCGACAGACGCCTATGCATGTTGGCGGGCTTAGCGTTTTCAATTTACCCAGACAGGTGAACGAGCAGGAATTTTTGCACGAGTTGGCAGCAGGGCTAAGCAATGCTCAGGAACTGCAGCATCCTTTTGGTGGAAAACTAAAAACCAGCTTGCTCGGGCTGGCCGGTCCAGCTTACTGGGAGAACGATACTGCACTGGATATGGGCTACCATATTCGGCACTCTGCGCTGCCTGCGCCGGGTCGCTATCGCGAGCTTTTTACGCTCGTTTCCAGATTGCACAGCACCTTACTGGACCGGACTCGCCCACTTTGGGAAATGCATTTAATAGAGGGACTGCAGAATCGGCAGTTCGCAGTTTACGCAAAGTATCATCATGCGGTGGTTGACGGTGCACGCGCCATCCACCTTGCACAAAGCATGCTTTCCAAGAGCCCACGCGCTCGCGTGCACGACTCGCCGCTATCCATCGAGGCAGGCAATCGCTATCGCGAGCGGCTCCAGCACGACACGCAGGGCTATACCGACACTGAACTACGTAACGTCGCGGATTTTTTGAAGGCACAGTTCGATACTAGCGTGCAGCTATTCGGCGCGCTCAAAAAATTTACTGGCGCGTGGATTAAAAGGTCTGGCCCCTTGATGATGCCTTTTATGGAAGTGCCGCAAAGCTCTATCAATACCCAGGTTGACGGTGCGCGACGTTTTGTTGCGCAATCCTGGCCCTTCGAGCGAGTCCGCGCGATCGGACGGGTTTTCGATGGCACTTTTAATGATGCGGTACTGGCAGTTTGTGCAGGTACACTGCGACTTTATCTGGCTAACCATGCTCAGGTTCCGGAGAAATCGTTGAAAGCGATGGTGCCTATTTCTTTGCGCCGTGAAGGAGACCTGGATGCTTCGAACGCAGTAGGTTTTCTAAGTGCCGATTTGGCAACCAATATTGCTGACGCTGGCGAACGTTTTAGCGCCATCCAGGCGTCAGCGCATGCTGGCAAACAATTTTTTCATGATCTATCGGCTAACGAAGCTCAACTGGTAAGCATACTGCTGCAGGTGCCAGCCATGCTGTTACTGCCATTGGGTTTGATGAGCCGGCTGCCGCCCTACAACACCGTAATTTCGAATGTGCCTGGCCCGCGCCAGCCAATGTACTGGAACGGTGCGCGCTTGGC
>JABDNS010000130.1 GCA_013043705.1 Pseudomonadales bacterium | reverse complement strand
TGGCGCTGGCCGGGGAACTATTGCGGCGTGAGGAAGCCCGACCCGAAGTGCAGGGGAATGCCTCAAATAAAGTCGCAATAGCAGAGTAAGCACTTACTAACCTTTAAACAGGGTATACACCAAGTATGGCGGGCAAGAAAAAAGGATTAGGCAAAGGGCTTGAGGCTTTAATGGGCGGCATTAGCGCTGCGCCGGCGACCAAAACAAAGCGCACGGCGCAGGCTGGAGCTGCCGGTGTCAAGCCAGTTGTGGCCCCTGCTCCTGCCCAAAGGCCTGCAGCGGATGGCACTATTGCGCCGTTTGAAGAGGTCGCAGCCGGAACCCGCGTTTTACAGGTACCCGTGGAAATTTGCCAACGTGGTAAATACCAGCCCAGGCGCGCGATGGATAACCAGGCGCTTGACGAACTGGCTGCGTCGATCAAAAACCAGGGCATCATGCAGCCGGTAATTTTGCGTGAGCTGCCTGCGAATAAGCGCAAGCCAGGTGTGCGCTACGAGATTGTTGCCGGCGAACGGCGCTGGCGCGCGGCGCAGTTAGCGGGGCTTAGTGAAGTGCCCGCACTGGTTCGCGAGCTAGACGATGAAACCGCCAGTGCAGTGGCACTGGTGGAAAACCTGCAGCGAGAAGATCTCAACCCAATGGATGAGGCGCACGCAATCGCGCGCTTGCAACAAGATTTCGAGCTAACCCACCAACAAATTGCCGACATGGTGGGCAGATCACGCACCGCGGTATCGAATGCGCTGCGCTTGTTGGGATTACACGAAAAAGTGCAGCAAATGCTGGAGAACGGCGACCTGGAGATGGGTCATGCGAGGGCTTTGTTGGCCGCGCCGACTCCGACCCAGCCTGAGCTGGCGCGCGATGTGGTAAATCGCAATTTATCGGTGCGCCAGGTTGAAGCGCTGGTGAAGCGAGGAGTGCCCGGTAGAAATAGCGCCGATACAGCTCAACGAGCGCCGGTCGATGCAAATATCGAACAATTGCAGAACGAGCTGGCCGATAAACTGGGCGTGCCGGTAAAGGTGCAGCATAAAAGTAGCGGCGGCGGCCAATTATTACTCAAATACCATAGTCTCGACGAACTCGACGGGATCCTGGCCCATATCCGCTAGCGGTTGGACGCCGGCGGCAGCATGGTTGCGAAAAAGGTATAACAGTACCAACGGGGCAATCGTGTCTTGCGCCCTCATATTCCATTTCTTATAATCCGCGCCGCCTCATTTGGGGGTGTTTTTGCGACGTCGGCAGCTGGCTTCGATAGTGTTCCCGCTGAGACAAACTTGCGAGCGACATGCACACGAGCAGCAAATCACCCTCTAGCGATCGTTCCGGCCGTTTTCGATTACGCAACTATCTGCTGTTGCGCAAATCCATGACCGTGCGCTCTGCAGTAGTGGCCAGCGTGTTGATCCAGCTTTTGGTGTCGCTCTGTTTGTCTGCTGTTGTTGCGCTTGTATTTGTGTTGGGTAACGATTGGCAGTGGAGCAACGCGCAGTGGACCCATGTAGTATCCGTATGGGTTGGTGGAGGCATTGCGGTGACGGTAACAATATTTGGTGTCTGGCGCGCGCTTTGGCGAAGAGCAGAAGAAACGGATGCAACCCGGCTGCTGGTGCAACTTTATAGCGCGGAGTTCGGCAAGTTACTGATGGCCGGTTTACTGCTGGGCCTGGCATTCAAGCAGCTCACACAGTTGCATAGTGGATTACTCATTGGCGGATTCGCGTTGGCCTACCTGGCCGGCGCAGTTGGCATGGCAGTGAAAGGTTTTAAAGTTGCAACTGTTGCAACAACAGCGCCGCCAAAATAGTGCGTTTTGTTTTCAACACCTGTAAGTGATCGTGCAGGCGCAGCAAGTTTTAGATTAGAGCGGCGTAGCCGCAGCACGGGTGCAGTAGCGCCCGGTTTATTAACTATTTAGGCAAGTCCGAGTCTATGGCTGGCGCTAATCAAACTCCCGCGGAATATATTTCGCATCACCTCGTAAACTTAACCTATGGCAAGTTGCCTGCGGGTTATGAGCGGGTTGATGCCGAAGGCCACAGCCATGTGCTTGAGCAAGCCACGTGGACTATTGCACACGGCTCGCAAGAAGCAGCCGATATGGGCTTCATGGCGATACACCTCGATACCATGGGTTGGTCGATTGCATTGGGTGTGTTGTTTTGCTGGTCATTCGCTCGGGTTGCTAAAAACGTTACTGCAGGCGTGCCTACCGGCTTCCAGAATTTTGTAGAAATGATCGTTGGCTTTATTGACGACAACGTGAAAAGTGTTTTCCACCATAATAACCCGTGGATTGCGCCGCTTGGCTTGACGATTTTTGTTTGGGTTTTCCTGCAAAACCTTATGGATTTGATTCCCGTAGACTGGATTCCGTGGCTGGCCATGCAAATGGGCGTCGATTACATGAAGGTTGTTCCGTCTACCGATGTAAACGCAACAGCAGGTATGGCTATCGGCGTTTTCATCCTGATTCTTTATTACAGCATCAAGCAAAAAGGTGTGGGCGGCTTTGCTGCTGAGCTGGCCTTCCAGCCGCTACCAAAATGGGCGATGCCATTTAATTTGTTTCTTGAGTTAGTTGGCTTGGTTGCCAAGCCGATCTCGCTTGCGCTGCGTTTGTTTGGCAACCTGTATGCTGGTGAGATGGTGTTTATTTTGATTGCTGTGTTGTCAAACGTTGGGCTTTGGATAGTGCTGTCGTTTGGTTTACATTTTGTGTGGGCAGTGTTCCACGTCCTGATTATCACGTTGCAGGCGTTTATTTTTGCCATCCTCACCGTGGTTTACCTGGCAATGGCTTACGATCATCATTAATCAAGATGGTTGTGTGCTTTAGATTAATTACCGTTTAACGCTTTAAATCAAACTGGAGAGAACGATGCAAGAAATGATCATACTAGCGGGCGCCCTGGTGCTGGGCCTGGCTGCGATTGGCGCCTCGGTAGGCGTGGGTATCCTGGGTAGTAAGTTCCTGGAGGGCGCGGCGCGCCAGCCCGAATTGATTCCTATGTTGCGCACACAGTTCTTCATCATGATGGGCCTGGTTGATGCGGTACCGATGATTGGTGTTGGTATTGGCTTCTACATCCTGTTCGCGCTGTAGTAGACGCTCGACAATATTGAATTAAGGCGCAAGCCTGTATGGCAGTGGTAGCAATCGTCATCGTTGTGGTTGAACGCGCAGCAATGGCTCGAGCATCGCAAGCGGCGCAAGGCAAAAGTTAACGCCGAAATCACTGCCTAGCACTGTAGGCGCACAAACGCGCTGAACACGCCAAACCAACCCGGGGTATTACCGTGAACATTAACCTAACCCTCATTGCGCAGCTGATTAGCTTTGCGATTTTTGTCTGGTTCTGCCGCAAGTACATCTGGCCGCCCATTGTTAACGCAATGGCCGAGCGAGAGCAGCAAATTGCGAACGGCCTGCAGGCAGCCGAGCGTGCCTCGGCCGACCTTGAGGATGCCAAGGCGCAAATTGCAGCCGAGCTGGAAGACGCCAAACAACAGGCTGCGCAGATTATCGAGCAAGCCAACAAGCGTGGTAGCCAAATCGTCGAAGACGCTAAAGAGCAGGCGGTTGCCGAAGGCCAGCGCCTGAAAGAGGCGGCCAAGTCGGATATCGAGCAGGAAGTTAATCGCGCCAAGGAACAGCTGCGCTCACAAGTGGCAACGCTGGCATTGGCGGGTGCCGAAAAAGTTTTGCAGGCCTCCATAGACGAGAGCGCGCATCGCGGCATCGTCGACAAGCTGGCCTCGAGCCTTTAGCCGCTGCCCACAAACACAGATAGATCCTGACGAGCGATAGACCATGGCAGAACTTCGCACCATAGCGCGCCCCTACGCCAAAGCAGCTTTTGCCGCGGCCATCGATGGTGGCGCCCTAACCCAATGGGAGAGTGAGCTTGCAACGCTTGCCGCATTGGCACGCCATCCCAAGGTGGCGCGAATGATCGGCTCGCCGACTATGACAGCCGAAGCTCGCGCACAGGAGTTGGCAAAATTAGCCGGTGACCTAACACCCGCGTTGAAAAATTTCTTGCAGGTGCTGGCCGACAATCATCGCTTGCCACTCCTGCCGCCGATCGCTGAGCAGTTTGCCGAATACAAGGCGGAGCGCGAGAAGCGCATTGCGGTTGAAATAAGTTCGGCCTTCGATGTGGACGCGCAAACCAGCGAGCGTCTTAGCGCATCGTTGAAGCAAAAACTTGATCGCGATGTTGATGTGCAAGTAGCGATCGACAAATCATTGATTGGCGGCGTGGTGATTCGCGCTGGCGATATTGTGATTGATTCTTCGGTGAAAGGTCGCCTGGCGAAATTGGCGGAAACGTTACAAGTTTAATGCGGCTAACAACGCAATATGAGTTAGGTCTGCGCGGTGCAGGCGCAGTAACAAACACTACGAATTAGCAAACCAAGATACAGCAAAGTTTGAGGAAGCAAAGACAATGCAACAGCTGAATCCCTCGGAAATAAGCGAGATCATCAAGCAGCGCATCGATAACCTGGACGTGTCCAGCGAAGCGCAAAACGAAGGCACGGTGGTTTCGGTAACGGACGGCATCATCCGCATCCACGGCTTGGCCGACGCGATGTACGGTGAGATGATTGAATTTGAGGGCGGGCTTTACGGTCTTGCGCTTAACCTCGAGCGCGACTCGGTGGGCGCGGTAATCCTCGGCGATTACCTGTCGATTACTGAAGGCCAGTCTTGTCGTTGCACAGGTCGTATTCTTGAAGTGCCGGTAGGCCCCGAGCTGCAGGGTCGCGTGGTCGACGCGCTGGGTACGCCTATAGATGGCAAGGGCCCTATTGATGCGAAAGAAACCGATGCAATTGAAAAGGTAGCGCCAGGTGTTATTGCGCGCCAATCGGTAGACCAGCCAGTGCAGATTGGTTTGAAAGCGATTGATGCGATGGTGCCGATTGGTCGCGGCCAGCGCGAACTGATTATCGGTGACCGCCAGGTAGGTAAAACGGCGATTGCGGTCGATGCCATCATCAACCAGAAAGGCACTGGGATTAAATGTATTTACGTGGCGGTTGGACAAAAGGCCGCTTCGGTTAGCGCGGTCGTGCGCAAACTGGAAGAGCACGGCGCAATGGAGCACACCATTGTTGTTGCGGCTACCGCCTCTGACCCTGCCGCGATGCAGTTCCTGGCACCATTCGCCGGCTGCACCATGGGTGAGTACTACCGTGATCGCGGCGAAGACGCGCTGATAATTTACGATGACCTGACCAAGCAAGCCTGGGCTTATCGCCAGATCTCGTTGTTGTTGCGCAGGCCACCGGGTCGTGAAGCTTACCCCGGCGACGTTTTCTATCTTCACTCACGACTGCTCGAGCGCGCCGCGCGTGTAAACGCCGATTACGTAGAGAAATTTACCGACGGCAAAGTGAAAGGCCAAACCGGTTCGCTAACTGCATTGCCAGTTATCGAAACCCAGGCAGGTGACGTATCGGCTTTCGTACCTACCAACGTTATTTCGATTACCGACGGCCAGATTTTCCTAGAGTCCGACCTTTTTAACGCAGGTGTCAGGCCGGCAATGAACGCCGGTATCTCGGTTTCGCGAGTAGGTGGCGCAGCGCAAACCAAGATCATGAAAAAGCTGTCGGGGGGTATTCGTACCGCGCTCGCACAGTATCGTGAACTGGCGGCATTCTCGCAGTTTGCATCGGACCTTGATGAAGCGACCAAGGCGCAGCTCGATCATGGTGAGCGCGTAACTGAATTGATGAAGCAAAAGCAGTACTCGCCCAAGAGTATTGCCGAGATGGGCTTGTTGATTTACGCGGCCGACAACGATTTCCTGAACGATATTCCAGTAGAGAAAATCGGCGCGTTCGAAGATTCACTGCTGGCTTATGCACACAGTGAACACGGTGAGTTGTTGAGCAAAATTGTTGAGTCGGGTGACTGGAATGACGAACTGGAAACGTCCTTCAAGTCATTGCTGGAATCATTCAAGAGCACGCAGACCTGGTAGACGTGGCAAGATTGAGTTGTACTTTTAAATAGTGCAGCACTAAGCAAACACCAAGTTATGAAACACCAGGTAGTTCCGGCAAACTAATACAGGCACTAGCACAGGTAGAACGATGGCCAGCGGAAAAGAGATACGCACGCAAATCTCCAGCATCAAAAGCACGCAGAAGATTACCAGTGCGATGGAGATGGTGGCGGCGAGCAAAATGCGCAAGGCGCAGGAGCGCATGTCGCGCGGTAAAGCCTATGCGAACAAGATTAAGGCGGTTATCGGCCATGTTGCGAATGCGAACTCGGAGTACCAGCACATTTTTATGGAGCAGCGCGAAGTTAAGCGTGTGGGCTTTATTGTGGTATCTACCGATCGCGGTTTGTGTGGCGGCCTGAACATTAATTTGTTCAAGCGCGCGATTGTGGCGATGAAAGAGTTCGATGACAAAGGGGTGGAAGTTGATTTGAGCCTGGTGGGCGCAAAAGGCGCGGGTTTCTTTAACAGCTATGGCGGCAATGTTGTGGCTGCGGTACGCGACCTGGGTG
>JABDNS010000127.1 GCA_013043705.1 Pseudomonadales bacterium | reverse complement strand
TGGCCATGCTTGGCGATATGCGCCATATTCTCCTTTAGCGCGAAGCGCTGAAACCGTGTCTAAAGCCCCACGCCAACCGGCGCGGCGGCCTTTAGTGCTCGCATTTAGCGCTGCTTTGTTACCTTTGGGAACACAGAAACGAGAAGTCGCGCAGACTTTTGGTTTCAGGAATAACCGTTGGTTATTGTTCTACTCCTGCTAGAAATATTTTCTTCTAAGCCTGCTATTTACCAATACATTTTGCCTAATCAATAATGTCGGGGTCTATTCTTTAACCAGTAGCCTGCAACATCACGATGCGGTGGGCCCTGCAAAATAACAACAAGCGGCAGCAAGTCGACTGCCCGAACGTTACTGAGGTGAAGAGATGGCCGGTTTAACACAACACAAAAGTAATCCGCTGGGCGATGCTCCCAAAGAACCATTGCCCGAAATATCAGAAGACTTCGAAGAGCTTGAGGCGTTGCAAGACGATGCTGACAGTGACACACAGGATCGCAAAGATCGCTTTGTAAAATCGACCGATGTAAGAAGGCGTATCGAAGAGCGACTCGAGGTGCGATTGCTGCGCGATGAGCTTGGTATGGATGACATTGATCTCGATTAGAGCGCGTGTTTTAGCGTTAGCGTAATATCTGTTTTTTCGGACTATTCCCCCATCGGGTGCGCAAAGCATTCGAATGCCTTCGTGCTATAGTTTCCCCAACTTATAATTCCCGATGCCCACGGCAGGGAGCAACGCCTTGTCAAGCCTGCTGTCCTCACCTGGCGCGCGTCCGTTTTTCCTGGCGATCTTCCTGAATGCAGCAATTGACCTTGGCCACAAGGTCACGGTGCAGAACGTAATATTCAAGGTCTACGATGGCGCCGAGCAGGTAGTGCTTACCGCAATGGTGAATGCCTTGATCCTGCTGCCCTATATTATTTTCTTTTTACCCGTGGGCGCCGCTGCCAACGCCTTGCCCAAGCCGCGCCTGATGCGCATAACAGCCTGTTTCAGCGCGCTGATGGTGTGTATTTTATGCTTGTGTTATTGGCGTGGCTGGTTTTGGCCGGCGTTTAGCATTACCTTCGCGATGGCCATTCAATCGGCGTTTTACTCGCCCGCAAAGCTGGGCTACCTGAAGGTTATGTTCGCGGAAAATCGCTTGGCAGCGGCGAACGGTGTGGCGCAGTCGCTGGCGATCATCGGCATACTCGTGGGTACGCTGGTTTTTTCCGTGGGGTTTGAACTATTGTTTAGCGCTGCATTTGCGCAGACCGGCGAAGCGCTCAGCAAAGCGCAGGTATTGCGTGAGATGCCGTTGTTAGGGCTGGCGCTGTTGGTGCTGGTGTTGGTCCAGTTGATTGCAGTATTCCGCATTCCGTTTCTTGAAAAACGCTTTCAAAGTTCGGCAGCTGCGCATAACGAGCTGCCAGGCAGCGAGCCGGCGCCGTTACCCACACTAAGCAGTGCAAGGCAGATTCTAGGTCGTCGAGAATTCTTGTTGCCGATGTTGGGCTTGGCGCTATTCTGGTCGGCGGGCCAGGCGACGCTGGCGATCTTTCCGGCCTTTGCCAAGCAGGCGGCGGGCATAAGCAATACCGCCGTCATCCAGGCAGTGTTAACTTGCACCGGGCTTGGCATTATTGTTGGCGCGTGGATTGTTGGCCGCGTTGTCAAAAGCCCGTATCGTTTGCACACCGTGCCGGTTGGCGTTGTTTTAATGCTGCTAGGCTTGTTCAGCGTTATGCACCTTAGCTCTGCGGTCATGTATGCGTTGGTATACCTGGTGTTGGGCATTGCGTCCGGGCTGTTGATAGTACCGTTGAACGCCTTCATACAGGCGCATAGCAGCCACGCCAACATCGGCAGCGTATTGGCAACCAGTAACCTGTTCCAGAATATCGCGATGCTGCTGGTGCTGGGTGCAACGATTGCGGTGTCACTCTACGGTTTCAGTCCCGAAACGCTGCTTTGGGCTATTGCATTGCTGGCCGCGCTGGCGGGACTTGCGCTACTGGTACCGCTGCACAAATTAAGTGGTTATACCGGCGCGCTACAGGGCAGTTAATAGCGCTATAATCGCCGCGCCCTGCAAAGTCGTTAGTTTGACATAGCGCTAGTATGACAAAGCGCTAAGGAGCTACCTGGCTGTGCTGCTTTTTTCGCAGCCAGCAAAAACGATCCCAGCAAATTCACTACTTCGAGAGCGCACTGTTAATGAGCGTCAGAACCCGAATCGCTCCTTCGCCAACCGGCGACCCACACGTTGGCACCGCCTACATTGCATTGTTTAATATGTGTTTCGCGCGTCAGCATGGCGGGCAATTCATATTGCGTATTGAAGACACCGACCAGGCGCGTAGCACGGCTGCGGCGGAGCAAGCGATTTTCGATGCACTGCGATGGTTGGGCCTCGATTGGGATGAAGGCCCTGACGTTGGTGGTGATTGCGGGCCATACCGGCAGAGTGAGCGCGGCGAAATCTACGCGCGCTTCGCCCAGCAACTGCTGGATGACGGCCACGCCTTTAAATGTTACCGCAGTGCTGCGGAGCTCGATGAGCTTCGCGCCGGACTCAAAGCCAATGGCGAAAATCGTGCGTTGAAGCGGCAAGACCTGGAATTACAGGATGCAGAGCGGCAGCGCCGCGAAGCCGACGGCGCGCCCTGGGTGCTGCGCATGAATGTACCGGAATCAGGCAAAGTTGTGGTGCAGGATATGCTCCGCGGCGAGATTGAGCTCGATTGGGCGAATGTAGACGCGCAGGTATTGCTTAAATCAGACGGCATGCCAACCTATCACCTGGCCAATGTGGTTGACGACCACGAGATGCGCATTACGCATGTACTGCGCGGTGAAGAGTGGATTAACTCCGCGCCCAAGCACCAGCTTTTATACAAGTACTTTGGCTGGCCTATGCCGGTACTTTGCCATCTGCCCCTGTTGCGCAACCCCGATAAAAGCAAGTTGAGCAAGCGCAAAAACCCCACCGGCATTCGCTACTACGAGCGCGCGGGTTTTTTGCCGGAGGCGCTGTTGAATTACCTGGCGCGTATGGGTTGGTCGATGCCCGATGAGCGCGAGAAGTTTGACCTGGCAGAAATGCTGCAGGTCTTCGATATCAATCGCGTGTCCCTGGGTGGGCCAATATTCGACGTGGAAAAGCTCAGCTGGTTGAATGGCCTGTGGATTCGCGAATCGCTGGATACCGGGGCTTTGGCAGACCGGCTTATCGAATGGGGGCTGAACCGGGAAAACTTATTGCGCGTGTTGCCACTGGTACAGCCGCGTATGGAAACGCTGGCGGAATTCATTCCTAAAACAGCCTTTTTAGCCAGCGGCAAATTGGCGCTGGCGCCAGAAGATTTTGAGTCACTTGGTCTTGAACGCGAGCGTCAGGTTGAGCTATTGCAATTTCTGTTGTGGCGCCTTGAAAGCCTGCCGGAATGGCAGCGAGATGCTTTGTTCGAGGCCAGCAAGGCGCTTGCCGAGGCGATGGAGATCAAACTAAAAGATTTTCTCGCGCCGATTTTTGTTGCCATTTCGGGCACCACATCGAGCTTTTCGGTCATGGATGCGATGCTGCTGCTTGGGCCCGAAGTGAGTCGAGCCAGGATTCGCGACGTAATTGAACTGCTCGGCGGTGTGTCCAAAAAGCAGGCCAAGAAGCTGGAAAAGCGATATCGGCAGTTAGAGGCCGCTGGCGACAGTTGATCAAGCTGCTTGCAAGCAGTGATTTTGGCACAGGCTTGACTGTTAAGCCGGCATGGATAAAATGGCCGCCGCATTGGTAGCGCGCTGGAGTATTCCAGGTCCAGGGCGCGAGTGTGTAGCGAGTGTGTGTTGTATAATATCAATGGTTCAGTACGCTTTTTTTTAAGGGGCTATAGCTCAGCTGGGAGAGCGCAACACTGGCAGTGTTGAGGTCAGCGGTTCGATCCCGCTTAGCTCCACCAAATAAAAAAACCCTCCCGGTGTATGCCGCGAGGGTTTTTTTATACGCGAGCTCGTTGCGCAAGCCCGGTCAACGATATTGCTCGTATAACTTGCTAATCCATTGCAGCGAAGGCCGGCTGCGCCATTCACTGGTTACCGCCTTGAGCTTGGGCGGAGTGTAAAGGTGATCATAAAACGGGTGTTGCGGTGGTTGGATGGTGCGCCCCAGTAGTGCCGCTGCGGATAAGTCGGCACGGCTAAATGTATCACCAACTAGAAACGGCCTGCCATCGGCCAACAGCTCGTCCAGCCAGGCTATTTCTTTCTCCAGAATCTGGATTGATTCAAGCCCTTGCGCGCTGCCAATGTCCATGCGCTTAATCATAATTTTCCTAAGTTTTGGAAAAATCGCATTGACGATTAGCTTTTGCGCCAGGCTCACATTGTGGGTTAGCATTTTTTTTACCCTGCCCGGGTCTTCTATTAGCATCTCCGAGTAAAAGGCGCGCCGCACATGCACGCCAATCACATCGTCGATGCGTTTTTCGATTTCCCGCGACTGGTCACCCTGTTCGCCGGCCGGGGTAAGCGTTTTACCATTGCTGGTGTGTTTGTCTGCCCAGTCAATTATATCGCCGGTGCCGTGTACGACTTCGTGGTCGGTAACCACATAGGGCACGCTGCTACCGGGTAGTTTAAATTTTTTCACTAGCCTGAAGTGTGGACCCGGCGCAACATACTTGATGTCGTGCT
This sequence comes from Pseudomonadales bacterium, assembly GCA_013043705.1. Taxonomy (GTDB): domain Bacteria; phylum Pseudomonadota; class Gammaproteobacteria; order Pseudomonadales; family UBA7434; genus UBA7434. The sequence continues at coordinate 20,487 of JABDNS010000127.1, read as the reverse complement.
CAATGCCAGTGTAATCCAGCGTCCAGCGGCCTTTTTCGCAGTAGTGCGAAATGGCAAACATATACAGCGCAGGTTTAGACATTGTGCTTTCCTCGGAAGGGCCGGGCGAGAGTAAGTTAGCGGCCGCGCCAGTTGGGTTTACGCTTTTCGGCGAAAGCTTTCGGGCCTTCGTAAAAATCTTCGCTGGTAATAAGCTTGTCCAGCACTTTGGCATCGCCGGCGGCAATGTTCAGGTCGCCCTGGTTGGCTTTTTCGTTAATCATCTCAAGCGTAAGCCTAATCGAGGTGGGCGAATTCTCCGCAATGCTCGCGGCGTATTCACGCGCTGTGCTCAATACTTCGTTTTGCGGCACTACGCGGTTGACGATGCCCAGTTGCAGTGCCTCGTCGGCTTTCACGCTGCGACCGGTTAGCAACAATTCCATTGCGAATTTGTGGGTGATTTGGCGCGACAGGCGCAGGATGCCGCCCGCCGCCGCAATCAGGCCGCGCTTTACCTCGGGCAATGCGAATTCTGCGTTTTCACTGGCTATAGCAAGGTCGGCGGCCAGCGCGATTTCCATACCGCCGCCCATCGCGATTCCGTTTATTGCAGCAATCACCGGTTTATTGCGGCCAACGCGTGAGGTAAGGCCGGCGAAACCCGATTTGGGAAACCACATTGGCCCGCCACTCGCCGAATATTTAAGATCATTGCCGCTGCAAAATGCTTTGTTACCCGCGCCGGTAATGATTGCCGCGCGCAATTCCGGGTCTTGCAGGTAGATGTCGAAAATTTCTGCCAGCTCTTCGTTGGCAGGTGGATGCAGTGAATTAAAACTGTCTTCGCGATTAATTGTTATTTCGAGAACATGGTTGTTAACGCTTACCGAACAGAACTCGTAGCTGTCGCGTAACCGGGTGGGTGCTGGCGGCAATTGCGCGCGCAGCTGCGCTTCATTAAATGCAAAGGCATTGCCCTGGCCGCGCGCGATAACGTAAATCGATTTGCCCAGCGCGTCTTCTGCCAACAAGCTTTGCAGGGTTTCATTGTCACCGGGTAAGTTCGCGGCAATAAAACGTTCGCCATTATGTTTTAGCCGACCGATGACGATGCCATGCACCGGTGTGCCTTTATGGAAGCTGGCGGTATAGGTTTCAATAACGGCTTCACCGTTCGGGTCGCTGCACAGCACCGGTGCATTCTGCCGCAGCGCATCGCGCTGTATTGAGCTGGAGCTGCAGCGCTGCCAGCCAGGTTTGGCCGAGTAAATACCTACCGATTGCTTGCTAATCATGCCGCCGTTCGCGCCCACCAGGCCGTAGCTTCCAGGTTTCTCGCGCAACGCGCGCGCCACATGGGTAATGCTGTGCATGGCGTAGTTGTTACCCGGCCCGCCAAAAAATGCCAGCCCGCCGGTTTGGGTCAGGCTTACTTTGCTGTCGTCTAATCCTAAAGCTTCGCGGGCGAGTTCCACCACCACCGGGAAACAGCTGTAGATATCGAATACATCAATATCATGGGCTTCAAGGCCACTGTCTTGCAAAACTTTTTGGTAGGCCAGTGTTAGCGCCTTGGAACTACCCAGGTGTTCTCGCTCGAGCAACGGTAGTTCATGCGCTTCACTGTAGGCATGCAAGTAGATCCATTTTTCTTCTTCCACGCCCAGCTCACGCGCTTTGGCCGCCGTGGTCATTACCACAGCCGCGCCCTGGTTAACGCTGTCTTTCGCTACCATTCGTCGCGTGTAGGGGAAGTCGACAAAAGCGTTTTTTTCGCTAACCGTGGCGATCTCGGTGGCAGAGTATTCCTGCCTGAACATAGCGTATTCGTTTTCACTGGCCACCTTGGAAAATGGCGCCAGTAACTCGCCCATGCGCAGGGCATAGTTGTCGGGTGTCATGCCAAGCGATGCGCGCCGTGCGTTTTCGGTAACCGCATATTGCGTGGTCGGCATCATCAAGCCGTGGGTGATTTCCTTGATACCCACCATGCCATCCAGGCCCATGCCGCGATCTTCAATCTCGCCCGCCGGATCTTCCTGCCAGTCGGGTTTGGCGCCAGCGCGTTGCGCCGCCTTGGCGTTGGCTATCGATTCGGCACCGCACAGTAGCACTACTGAAAATTCGCCGTCTGCCAGTCGTTCAGCAAATTCGTTGACCAGCGATTGCGGTGTCTGCCCACCGCTTGCACTGTGGATGGCGAGCGTCGGATCGGCGCCAATACGCTCTGCCAACGAGCGCGGCGGTTTGCTGCTGGTGCCAAAAGCTGAAGGCATGATCGGTGTTGAATCGGCCATGCTGCGCACCACCGTCACTACATCGATACTTGTTGCGTTGACGCCCGCATCGGCGAGCGCTAGCTGCGCCGCCCTGGCGGCCAGATCAACCGGGGATGGCGCTTGCTCAAGGTCTTCTGCAATAGCTTCGACGACGTCACCAACGCCGATGATCACCGGCGTGTTTTCTGCAATGGACATATTGTTTCCTAATTTAAGCCTGCCGGATAAAATTCCGGCAGATTCGATTTTCTGTGTGCCGACGCCTGCATCAACGGAGCGTGCTTGGCAGCGATGGATTTTACCTGTCAATTAGCGTAACTTCATCGCCCGTGTGGTTGCCCGGCCATGCTGGCACGGGTCGTGAAGCCTTGCCTGCATTTGGCAGCGCTTTTTGCGCTTTTGTATTAATCGTTATTCAATCACATCGCGTCGCGTTTTCGCGCGCAGCTGTAACCTGGTCCGGAGTTTGATATGTCGAATAACACCCTGCGTATTGGTGGAGCCAGCGGTTTTTGGGGCGACGCGGCTGGCGCTACCCCGCAGCTTCTGGCCGCTGGCGGCTTGGACTTTATTGTCTACGACTATCTGGCTGAAATAACCATGTCGATCATGGCCAGGGCCAGGTCAAAGAACCCGGAGCTGGGCTACGCGGGTGATTTCGTAAGCGCATCGATGAAACCACACTTGGCAGAGATTGCCAAACAGGGCGTTCGCATTGTGTCTAATGCTGGCGGCGTAAATCCTGAGTCCTGCGCAGCTGCGCTGCGCGCGCTCATAAAAGAACAGGGTTTATCGCTAACGGTGGCCTGTGTAGTGGGCGATGACCTCAGTGATCGTGCGGCCGAGTTTGCCGATCGCAAGCTGCGTGAGATGTTTAGCGGCGAAGACTTTCCAGCGCCGGAACGCTTGCAAAGTATCAATGCTTACCTGGGCGCTTTTCCTGTTGCCGCCGCACTGGATACGGGTGCCGATATCGTAATTACCGGTCGCTGCGTCGATAGCGCGGTTACACTCGGCGCATGCATTCATCACTTTGGCTGGCAGCCAGACGATCTTGATCAGCTGGCCATGGGTTCGCTGGCCGGCCACATCCTGGAATGCGGTCCGCAATGCACCGGCGGCAATTTCACCGACTGGGAAACCGTGGCCGATACCATCGACAGCATTGGTTACCCGATTGCCGAAGTTGAAGCGAACGGCGAGTTTGTTTGCACCAAGCCGGAAGGCAGCGGCGGCGTAGTCAACGTGGGTACTGTTGCCGAGCAAATGTTGTATGAGATTGGCGATCCGCAAGCCTACTTTCTTCCTGATGTGGTTTGCGATTTTTCTACCGCTCGGATCGAGCAAGTCGGCGACAACCGGGTCAAGGTTTTTGGTGCTATCGGCAAAGCCGCGCCCGACACCTATAAAGTATGCGGCACTTACTTCGACAAATTTCGTGGCGGCACCTACATGAGTATGTATGGTGCCAATGCGGGCAAGCGCGCCGAAGTGCTTGCAGAAGCGGTTTTTAAAAGCGCAAGGCGCGAGCTTGCGCTACGCAACATGGCCGACTTCGCCGAAACCAGCGTTGAGATTATGGGCACCGAGTGCCAGTACGGAAAGTTTAGCCGCGTAGGGGAAGTGCGCGAAGTGGTAATGAAAGTAGCCGCCAAGCACGACGATGCGGCGGGCATTGGCGTTTTACTAAAAACCGCTACCGGCCTTGGCCTGGCTACGCCGCCCGGATTGTCAGGCTTCCAGGGCGGCCGGCCCAAACCCAGCCCGGTGGTAAGGTTGTTTTCTTTTTTGTTGCCCAAGCGGGATGTTTCTGCCGGTGTGGAGTACAACGGCCAGCTTACTGATTGCGCTGTTGCGCAAGGCACAACTTTCGACCCTGCTAATATCGAGCGCCCAAACGTGCCGCAGGCGCCGGCTAGCACTGACACAATGGTGCCGCTGGTCAAGCTGGCCTGGGCGCGTAGCGGCGACAAGGGTGATAAGGGCAATGTTGGTGTAATCGCCAGGCAGGCGCGTTACTTGCCGTACATATGGTCTGCGCTGGGTGTTGAAGTTGTTGGCCAGCGCTTTGCACATTTTCTAGAAGACACCAGCGCGGTCGAACGGTTCTTATTGCCCGGCTGCCATGCCATCAATTTTTTGATGGATAGTGTTTTGGGTGGCGGTGGTATTGCCAGTTTGCGCAACGATCCGCAAGCCAAAGGCTACGCGCAGCTGTTATTGGAAATTGATATACCTGTACCACAGGCAATTGCCGATGAGGTGTTGTAGCAATTCTTTTTTAATGACCCGACCTGAGGTTTTTTGCTGAATGAGTGTGACAGGTTCAGTGTTCCAGTCAAAAATTGACAACAAGTCGGCAGCGTTTGTCAAAAATCGCGCCGCGATGCTGGATTTGGTTAGCCATCTCCACGCGTTGAACGCGCGCGGCGAGAAAATTTCGGAAGGCCGCAAGGCTCGCTTTGAGGCAAGGGGCCAGCTAACCCCGCGCGAGCGGCTTGCGCGAATACTCGACCCCGGTATGCCTTTCCTGGCGATTGGCAACCTGGCCGGATATCTGTTCGATACAAAAGACGAAGCGAAGTCTATTCCCGGTGCAACCTGTATTGCGGGTATTGGTTTTATATCCGGCGTGCGCTGCGTTATTGTGGTTGACGACAGCGGCATTATGGCCGGATCTATCACCGAGGCCGGTGGCTATCGCATTCAGCGCGCGCAGGAAATTGCCCAACAACAAAAGTTGCCGTTTGTGCACCTTGTTGAAAGTGCTGGCGGCGACCTGCTGAACTATAAAGTTGCCTCGCTCATTGCGGGCGGCACCTTGTTTGGCAACCAGGCGCACTTAAGTAAAACGGGTATTCCGGTGATATCTATTTTGCACGGGTCATCTACCGCTGGCGGTGCTTACATGCCCGGTCTCAGCGACTACGTGATTGCCGTGAATGGCCGCGGCCGTGCATTTCTGGCCGGGCCGCCACTGCTCAAGGCGGCAACAGGCGAGATTGCAGGCGAAGAGGAGCTCGGCGGCGCGGAAATGCACGCGAGTATTTCCGGCCTGGCCGAGTACCTTGCTGATGACGATGCACAAGCAATCCTGGTAGCCCGGGAAGTCATTGCGCGTTTGCAGTGGAACGATAACTGCGCGCCCGCTGCATCCGGAAATTTTGATGAGTCGCTTTACGATAGCGATGAGATTGCTGGCGTCATTCCGGTAGACTACCGTATTCCCTACGATATGCGCGAGTTGGTAGCGCGCGTAGTAGATGGATCAAAGTTTCTCGATTTCAAGCCGCGCTATGGCGTATCCACACCTTGCTTACAGGCCGAAATTTTTGGCCAGGCTTGCGGAATTATTGGCAACAACGGCCCCATCGATCCGCAAGGCGCAACCAAGGCTGCGCAATTTATGCAGCTTTGCGACCAGGCCAATGTGCCGGTGATATTTATGCAGAACACCACGGGTTTTATTGTTGGTGTGCAGTCTGAGCAAGCGGGCATGATTAAGCATGGGTCAAAAATGGTGCAGGCGGTGCGCAACCTCGAGGTGCCGCGCATCACATTGATGACCGGTGCGAGCTTTGGCGCGGGTAATTACGGCATGTGCGGCCGCGGCTTCTTCCCTGATTTTCTTTATACTTTTCCGAATGCGCAAATGGGCATTATGGGCGGCGAGCAGGCTGCAAAAACTATGCAAGTGGTGGCAAGGGGTAAAGCCGATGCCGCCGGCAAGCCAGTAGATGAAAGTATATTGGAACAACAAGCTGCGTATCTTACTGCGCTTTTTGATGATCAGTCCTCGGCGTTCTACACCTCGGGCCATATGCTTGATGATGGTGTGGTCGATCCTCGTGACACGCGCAACACTTTGGGCTTTCTACTGGAAACAGTTTGGGAGGCGCGCAACAGGGCGCTTAGGCCGAACAGTTTTGGCGTCGCGCGGCTTTAACTTGCCTCGCAAAAAGTTAAATGATTTAAACCGGAGCACCCAATGTCTGTAAGTATAAAGCTGCCTGCAACCGAGACCCTGCGCCTTGAGTTATCGGGCAGTACGCTGCGTATCTGGTTGAACCGCCCCGATGCTCGCAATGCCTTGTCGGATGAGATGGTCGCCGAGTTTTGCCAGGTGCTGGACGCGGTTCGCGATGAGCGCGCGCTGCGCAGTATTGTGATTCGAGGCGAAGGCGGTATTTTTTGTGCGGGTGGTGATATCAAAGGCTTCAAAAACGTTATGCAAGGCACCATGCAAGCTGACGAAGTGGCAGCTTCAAATCGAAGTTTCGGCGATTTCATGCTTAAAGTTAACGAGCAGCCACAGGTGGTTGTCATGTTGGTGGAAGGCGCGGCAATTGGCGGCGGTTTGGGCTTGAGTTGCATCGGCGACGTTACCATTGCCACGCGCGATGCGCGTTTCAGGCTCAGCGAAACCAGTTTGGGCATTCCACCTGCGCAAATCGCGCCTTTTGTGGTTGAGCGCATTGGCCTTACGCAGGCGCGCAGGTTAATGCTTACCGGCGCTCGCTTTAACGGTGAGCAGGCGCTGGGCTACGGCTTGGCACACGCAGTGGCTAGTAATGGCGACGATCTCGAGCAGCAGTGCGGTGAAGTGCTGGAGCAGATTTCAGTGTGCGGCGCCAAGGCTAACGCAATTACTAAATCAATCTTGTTTGAAACCACACGCAGGCCGCGCCCCGACGCGCTCGATTTCGCGAGTCGCGGTTTCGCCGAGTGCATGTTGGGTGATGAAGGTCGCGAAGGCATTGCGGCTTTTGTTGAAAAGCGCTCGCCTGCCTGGTCTGGCAAGCGCTGAACTATATTTTTGCAGTGATGGCTGTCATTGGGCAGGCGCAGTAGAATTTTATTGAAGTACAAGTTTTGCCAAGCCGTTAGAATATTTTTATATCAGTATAAATGAGAAGTATTAGCATGCCTGTTTTTTCAAGCGTATTAGTGGCCAACCGGGGCGAGATTGCCTGCCGCGTTATACGCAGCGCAAAAGCGCTCGGTTATCGCTGCGTTGCGGTTTATTCCGATGCCGATGCCGGTGCACCCCACGTAGCAATGGCTGACGAAGCGGTGTGCATTGGCCCGGGCCCGGTGGGCGAGTCTTACCTGCTTGGCGAAAAAATTATCGATGCCGCTAAAAAAACCGGCGCGCAAGCGATTCATCCTGGCTACGGCTTTCTTAGCGAAAATGCTGAATTTGCCGAAGCCTGTGAAAAAGCGGGCCTGGTTTTTATTGGCCCGGATGCCAATGCCATTAGGGTGATGGGTAACAAGGCCGAGTCGAAGCGCTGCATGCTGGCGGCGGGCGTACGCTGCGTGCCCGGTTATGAGGGGCAGGATCAAAGCGATGATGCACTGATTGCCGAAGGTAAAAAAATTGCGACGCCGATTATGGTTAAAGCTGCTGCCGGCGGCGGAGGCCGCGGTATGCGCCTGGTGCAAGAGCTCAGTGAGCTAGGCGCGGCGATTAAGCTGGCGCGATCGGAGGCGGAAAATGCCTTTGGCAGCGGCGAGTTAATTTTGGAAAAGGCGATTGTCAATCCACGTCACGTCGAGGTGCAGGTGTTTGCCGATACCCAGGGCAATACGGTGCATCTTGGTGAGCGTGATTGCTCGGTGCAACGCCGTCACCAAAAAGTGGTAGAGGAAGCGCCTTGCCCGGTAATGACGCCCGCACTTCGCGAAGCCATGGGCGAACAGGCGGTTGCCGCGGCAAAGAGCATTAACTATCGCGGTGCCGGCACCGTCGAGTTTCTGCTTGATGCAGCGGGCGAGTTTTACTTTCTTGAAATGAATACGCGCCTGCAGGTAGAACACCCGGTTACAGAAATGGTTACCGGGCTGGACCTGGTGGCGTTGCAGTTGCAAGTCGCGCAGGGCAAACCGCTTGGGTTTTCACAAAGCGATGTGCAACTCACCGGCCATGCTATTGAGGTGCGGTTGTATACCGAGGACCCTGCACAGGATTTTTTACCCACCGCCGGGCGCATCGATTTATGGTCGCCGGCCAGTGGTGAAGGTTTGCGCATTGATGATGGCGTAGTTTCTGGCCAGGAAATTTCGCCGTTTTACGACCCGATGGTGGCCAAGGTTATTGCCTACGGTGCAAGTCGCGAAGTTGCGCGGCGCAGGCTGGTAGATGGGCTGCGCGATAGCTTGTTGTTGGGGGTAAAAAATAATAAAGTCTTTTTGGTCGAGTGCCTTGAAAAGCCGGCATTTATTAATGGCGTCGCAACGACTGCATTTATTGCAGAAGAGTTTGGCGAGCAAGGGTTGGCCGAGCACCGGCCCGACCCTGCCGAAATGGCGGTTGCGGCAGTGCTGGATTATCGCCTGGCCCAGCAACAAGCTATGGCGGCCAGCACACTGGTTTCCGCACCGCTACGAAATTGGAGCAGCACCGGGAATTTGGCAAGTCACAAACGCTATGAATTCGACGGCGTGGATTATGCGCTGCGCATCGAGGCAACTGCACATGGCATTAGCGCTGATAATTACAAAGTTAGCGTTAGTGATGCGTCTGCGTGTTTATTAAGTTGCGAAATTGAACTCATTGCATGCGAAAACGATAGGGCGAAACTAACCGTTGATGGCAAGCAGCGCCTGGTGCGCTTTTACGCAAAACAAGTTGGGCAGCTTTACGTGTCTACCAATGGCCTGGCCACGCTGTTTATTGATCGTGCTATCCAGGCTGCCGGTGCCGAAGATGCCAGTGGTGGTGGCCGCGTATTGGCGCCGATGCATGGCCAGGTACTTGAAGTCTTCGTTGAAGCCGGTGATAAAGTTGCCCAAGGCCAGCCTCTGTTAGTGCTCGAGGCGATGAAAATGCAGCATGAAATACTGGCCGAGGCGGCGGGTACAGTGATTGAAGTCGCAGCTGTGGCCGCCACACAGGTGGCCGCCGACGATCTGCTGGTTTCAATAGAAGTTGCCAGCGAATAGGGTATTGGCATTTGATATGCCATTTAATAGTGGTATACTTTGCCGCGCCCGGTTACTGATCGTGGCTTTCGTGGTTATGTGTGATTGTTGTGCGTGATGTTTGCGCCTGCTTGTTTCCAGTGATTTTCTAAAAGATGGTTCTACGAGATTGTTGCAAGTAATTGCTGGTTGCAACCTGGTCGCAAGTTTCTGCCCACAGCGGCATGCGTATTAATTGTTTGTTATACCTCTGCGGCACGTTGGCGCCGCCCGCACCACAATCGCAAGTCAGTATCCCGTTCCCGCTAAATATGTAACCAGGATGCAACGCTATGAGCGCTATCAAAGAAGCTGTTATTGTTTCCGCCGCACGCACACCAATCGGCAAAGCCTACAGGGGCGCGTTTAACAACCTGGAGTCACCGTCGATGAGTGCGCATGCGGTGGCTGCTGCGGTTGCAAGATCCGGCGTCGATAGCGGTGAGATTGACGACTGCATTATTGGCGCCGCCTTGCAGCAGGGTACGCAGGGCACTAATTTGGCCAGGCAAGTTGTATTGGCGTCGGGCTTACCCGTAACGATATCGGGCATGACCATTGATCGACAATGTTCCTCCGGCCTGATGACGATTGCCACCGCGGCAAAACAAATTGTTATGGATGGCGCGCCGGTTGTGGTGGCCGGTGGATGTGAGTCTATTAGCCTGGTGCAGAACGACAAAATGAATTTGCATCGCGCTGCGGATCCGCTGGTGTTGGCAAACGCACCGGATGCCTACATGCCAATGCTGCAAACTGCAGAGGTTGTGGCCAAACGCTATAACATTTCACGCGATGCACAAGACGAATATGCGCTGGCTTCGCAGCAGCGCACCGCAGCGGCGCAGCAAACCGGCAAATTTGACGATGAAATAGTATCGGTTACTGCAACCAAGCTGCTTTACAACAAGGAAACCGGCGAGAGCACCGAGCAGCAGGTCACGCTGGCAAAAGATGAAGGCAATCGGCCGGCTACCAGCGCAGAAGACCTGGCCAAACTCAAGCCGGTTATTGAGGGCGGTTGCATAACCGCCGGCAATGCATCGCAGCTTTCGGATGGCGCGGCGGCTGTGGTGATGATGGACGCTACCTTGGCGTCACAGCGCAACCTTGAACCATTGGGCATTTACCGGGGTATGGCGGTTGCGGGCTGTGAGCCCGACGAGATGGGTATCGGCCCGATATATGCCGTGCCGAAGTTGCTTGTGCGCAACGGCTTGAAGATGGAAGACATTGGCCTGTGGGAATTGAACGAAGCCTTTGCAGTGCAGGTTATTTACTGTCGCGATAAACTCGGCATTCCGGCTGAGCAGCTGAACGTTGACGGCGGCGCAATTTCCATTGGCCATCCCTATGGTATGAGTGGTGCGCGTATGGTTATGCACGCGCTTATTGAAGGCAAGCGACGCGGCGTAAAGTATGTTGTGGTAACTATGTGTGTTGGCGGCGGCATGGGTGCGGCCGGCTTGTTCGAAGTTTCTTGAAGATTTTTTAGGTTAGGCAGGTAGAAGCGTAGGTAAAAGTATGGTTGCCCCAATTCTGAATCAGCGCGATCTTGAATTCATGTTGTACGAGTACCTCGATGCCGAGTCGCTCACTTCGCGTGCACGCTATGCCGATCACAATCGTGAAACATTCCAGGCGGCCATTGATACCGGGCGCACTGTTGCCGAAAAATATTTGCTACCGATAAGGGGTAAGGTCGATCGCAACGAGCCACAGTTCGACGGCAAACGCGTGTCGATGATCCCCGAAATCAAAACTGCAACCGACGCCATCATCGATTCGGGATTGGCTTTTCCGTCGGCCGATTACGATAGCGGCGGCATGCAGCTACCGTTAATTGTTGCCAGCGCGGCTAGCGGTTACCTGTCGGCAGCCGGTAGCACCACGGTGGGATACATTAGCCTGACGGTTGCGAACTGCAATACGCTAGAGGCGCATGCCAGTGCGGAGCTTGTGAATCAATGGGTAGCACCCATGCGCGAAGGCCGCTTTATGGGCACCATGGCCATGACTGAGCCTGGCGCAGGTTCCGGGCTCGCCGACCTGACCACCAGCGCGGTGCCCGCCGATGATGGCAGCTATCGCATCACCGGCAGTAAGATTTATATTTCTGGTGGCGACCATGAGCTTTCAGAAAATATCGTGCACCTGGTGCTCGCGCGCGTGAAGGGAGCGCCAAAAGGCGTGAAAGGTATTTCGCTGTTCCTGGTGCCAAAGTTTTTACTCAACGATGATGGCTCGCTCGGTGAGCGCAATGATGTTTGGCTTGCCGGGCTGTTCCATAAGATGGGCGGACGCGGGCAAACTTCTTGTGCGATGAGCTTCGGTGAGCAAGGCGGTGCAGTGGGCTACCTGATTGGTGAAGAAAATAAAGGCCTGGCCTACATGTTCCACATGATGAATGAAGCGCGCATTATGGTCGGTACGGGTGCTGCAGTTACCGCGTTAACCGGTTACCAGTATTCGCTGGATTATGCCAAGGAGCGTCCACAGGGCCGCTTACCTTCGTGCAAGGATCCGCATTCACCGCCGGTGAATATTATTGAGCACGCCGACGTCAAGCGCATGTTGCTTGCGCAGAAAGCATTTGCCGAGGGCGCCTACGCATTGTGCCTGTATGGCGCGCAGTTGAATGACGATGAAAAAACCGCGCCCGATCAATCCGAGCGCGAGCGCGCGAGTTTGCTACTCGACTTTCTCACGCCGATTATTAAAAGTTGGCCTTCGGAATATGGCCCGCGGGCAAACAGCCTCGCGATCCAGGTGCTAGGTGGCGCGGGTTACATTAACGAGCACCCGGTAGAGATGTTCTATCGCGATAACCGGCTCAATCCGATCCACGAAGGTACCTATGGCATTCAATCGATCGATTTGCTGGCGCGCAAGGTACCAATGCAACAAATGGCCGGTTATCGTGCCTGCCTGCAAGAAATTGCGGAGACCTGCGCCGAAGCTGGCGGTGATGCAGTGCTGGCGCCGTTCGCCACGCAACTAGAAACGTCGCTTGAGGTTGTGCAGCGCACCACCGACACTTTGTTAGGCGCAATGGCCGGTGGCAGCATCGACCTGGCGCTGGCGAACTCGGTTAAATACCTTGAGTTGTTTGGCAATGTGGTGGTGGCCTGGGTATGGTTGCGCCAGGGCCTGGCCGCACAGCGCGGTTTACAAGCCAGCCCTGCTAGCGGGCTGCACCCGGATGAAGAGAGTTTTTATCGCGGCAAGTTGCAGGCTTTAAAATATTTTTATCGCTTTGAGTTGCCAAAAATTGACGCCTGGGCAAACCTGCTTTGCGCGCTCGACGACACCACCTATTCAACCGAAGCCGCGTGGCTATAAACTGCGCGAAGTACAGCCCTTTTTGCGGAGCAAGAACAATGAAAACGATTAACCCTGAAGATATTGGCCAGTATAAGGATCACGAGCTGGCGCCGAGTGAGTGGTTTACCGTTACGCAAGAGCAGGTCAACCAGTTTGCCGACTGTACACACGACCACCAGTTTATTCATATTGACCCGGAAAAAGCAGCTGAAACGCCATTTGGCGGTACCATAGCGCACGGCTTCCTTACGCTTTCAATGCTGGCGCATTTTGCCGAGCAATTTGCTGTACCGTTAGAGGGCACCTACATGGGTGTTAACTACGGCTTCGATTCGATTCGCTTCCTGGCGCCGGTGCGCGTTGGCAAGCGTATTCGTGCGCAGGCTAAAATGCTTGAAATCATAGAGAAGCGCCCAAAGCAGTACATGAGCAGGATGGACATTACGGTAGAAATTGAAGGCGAAGAAAAGCCGGCCTTAAAGGCAGTTTGGCTAACTATGCAGATGGTCGCTTAAATATTTATAAGCTTTTTCCCCAACATGATGCTGGTAAACAGCGCAGCCCGCCAGGATAAGAACTATGACGATCAGATTCGACGACCAAGTGGCCATCGTTACCGGTGCAGGTAACGGGCTTGGAAAATCACACGCGCTGGAATTGGCGCGCCGTGGCGCCAAGGTTGTGGTGAATGACCTCGGCGCAGCGCGAGACGGCTCGGGTAGCTCCAGCGATGCGGCCATGGCCGTGCTGGAAGAGATTGCTGCTTTTGGTGGTGAGGCCATCGCACACGGCGCCAACGTTGCCAAGTTCGACGAAGTTGAAGACATGGTCAAGCTCGCCATGGATACCTGGGGCCGGGTTGATATTTTAATTAACAACGCGGGCATTCTGCGCGACAAAAGTTTCTCTAAAATGTCGCTGGAAGATTTCAAACTGGTGCTCGATGTGCACCTGATGGGCGCGGTTAATTGCAGCAAAGCGGTGTGGGAAATTATGCGCGCACAAAAGTACGGTCGTATTGTCATGACCACATCTTCTTCCGGACTGTATGGCAATTTCGGCCAGAGTAACTATGGTGCGGCAAAAATGGCCGTGGTTGGCTTTATGAATACCTTGGTGCAGGAGGGCGCGAAATACGACGTTCGTGTAAATACGCTGGCGCCGACCGCGGGTACGCGTATGACCGAAGACCTGATTACGCCTGATTTGCTCGAATTGCTCACGCCCGAATCGGTTACCGCCGGCGCCTTGCTGCTGTGCCATAAGGATTCGCCCAACCGCATGATACTTTGCGCAGGTGGCGGTGGTTATGCAGCGGTAAACATACACGAAACAGACGGCATCTACCTGCCGCCCGACCAGCAAAACCCTGAAACGGTATTGGCCAATTGGGAAAAAATTACCGACACGTCGAACCAGCGTGCGCTCAGCGCAGGCGCACAACAGACGGAAAAGTTTGTGCAAAAGGCGATTGCTTATCGCGAAGGAAAATAGCGCATTGAAGTTGTTGCGGCCTTACAAAAATCCCGTCGACAAATGTATTGCTAATAACATTAAGTGATTTCACATTAAACCGGAGTGTGCAATGGATTTTGAATATAGTGAAAAAGTACAGGGCTTGCGTGCCCAATTACTCGACTTTATGGACAAGCATGTTTACCCGAATGAGGCCTTGTTCGAACAGCAGGTCGCCGAGGGCAACCCCTGGGAGCCACCGGCAATTCTGGAAGAATTAAAGGCAAAAGCCAAAGCCGCTGGTATGTGGAATTGGTTCTTGCCCAAATCCTATGGCGAACTCAGCCCCGGGCTGACCAACCTCGAGTATGCACCGCTGGCTGAAATTATGGGCCGGGTAGGTTTTGCGCCTGAAGTGTTCAATTGCAGCGCGCCGGATACTGGCAACATGGAAGTGCTGGCCAAGTATGGCTCGCCCGAACAGCAGCAGCAGTGGTTGGAACCGTTAATGAACGGTGAAATTCGCTCGGCATTTTGTATGACCGAACCCGACCACGCCTGTTCTGATGCCACCAATGTGCAGATGTCGATTGTGCGGGATGGCGACGACTATGTCATCAACGGTCGCAAGTGGTGGAGCAGCGGCGCAATGAACACGCACTGCAAGATTTTAATTGTGATGGGTAAAACTGGCGAAGATGATAGCGATCGCTATACCCAGCAGTCGATGATTCTTGTACCTGTGGATACGGCGGGTGTTCGTGTTGAGCGTTCGCTTACCGTGTTTGGTTACAACGATGCGCCCGAGGGGCATGCGGCAGTATCGTTTAACAATGTGCGCGTGTCGGCCAGCAATATGTTGTTGGGAGAAGGCCGCGGTTTTGAAATTGCACAGGGCCGGCTTGGGCCTGGTCGCATCCACCACTGTATGCGCTGCATTGGCGTGGCCACGCGCTCGCTGGAAGAGATGTGTCATCGCGCCGAACGCCGCTACACTTTCGGCAAAAAGCTTAGCCAGCACCAGTCGGTTCGCGAGGACATCGCCAAGTCTGCCTGCGAAATTGAACAAGCCAGGCTAATGACCCTGCGCGCGGCGGCAAAAATGGATAGCGAAGGCGCCAAGGGCGCGCAGGACCTGATCGCAATGATCAAAATTGTCGCGCCGAGCATGACCTTGAGGGTTATCGACCGGGCCATCCAGATCCACGGCGGCGCCGGTGTTTGCCAGGACTTCCAGCTGGCGCGGCGCTACGCCGGTGTTCGCACGCTAAGGCTGGCCGATGGTCCCGACCAGGTGCATATGATGCAGCTGGGTCGCAACGTTGCGCGTCGGCTGGGTCATCCCGACCAGGAATAGCTGTTGCAGGACGTTTAGGAACAGCTGGGTGAATCACTGGTAAGGCATAACAAAACCGGAGAGTAAGTTTGAGTACAGATCTATTTGACCTTGCAGGCAAGATCGCGCTGGTCAGCGGTGCAAGCCGCGGCATTGGCGAATCCATTGCCAAGTTACTGGCGGAGCAGGGTGCGCACGTGATTGTATCCAGCCGCAAAATCGAGGGCTGTGAAGGCGTGGCGGCAGCGATTCGCGATGCCGGCGGCAGTGCGGAGGCGCTGGCCTGCCATGTCGGCAATATGGAAAGCATTGAGCAGGCGATGGCGCATATCCAGAAAGAACATGGCAAGCTGGATATCCTGGTCAATAATGGCGCGGCCAATCCCTATTTCGGGCATATTCTTGATACCGACCTGGGCGCGTTCCAGAAAACGGTTGACGTCAATATTCGCGGCTATTTTTTTATGTCGGTTGCGGCTGGAAAAATGATGCGCGAGCAGGGCGGCGGTGCGATTGTTAATACCGCGTCAATCAATGGGCTGTCGCCAGGCGAAGGCCAGGGCATTTACTCGATTACCAAGGCGGCAGTAATTAATATGACCAAAGCGTTTGCCAAAGAGTGCGCGGGTTTTGGTATTCGTTGCAACGCGTTGCTGCCCGGTTTTACCAAAACCAGGTTTGCCGGCGCGTTGTTCAACGATGAGGCCATATACAATCACCTGATGGAGCAAATCCCGATGCGTCGCGCCGCCGTGCCCGATGAGATGGCCGGCACGGTTTTGTACCTGGTCAGTAATGCCAGCAGTTATACCAATGGCGAATGCATCGTGGTTGATGGCGGTTACACAGCCTGATCAAAAGTTTGAACTTAAATACTTAAGCTAAGAGGCAATTGATGAAAGCGTTGGTTTGTAAAGAGTTCGCATCCACCGACAAACTGGTGGTGGAAGAGATGCCAGCGCCTGTGGCGGGCGATGGTGAAATACTCATCGATGTAAAAGCCGCCGGGATCAATTTTCCTGACGTGCTGATGGTGCAAGGCAATTACCAGATCAAGCCGGAGCTTCCATTTGTGCCGGGCACCGAAGGCGCGGGCGTGGTCGCTGCAGTTGGCGCCGGAGTAAAAAATTTCAAGCTAGGTGACCGGGTAATTTTTAATGCCATGCTCGGATCGTTTGCTACGCAGTGCGTGTGTCCGGCAGTATCGGCGCTACCCATGCCCGACGCGCTGAGTTTCGAGCAAGGTGCCGGTTTTAGTATTACCTACGGCACATCTTATTACGCGTTGAAGCAGCGTGCCAATTTGCAGCCTGGCGAGACGGTGCTGGTGCTGGGTGCAGCGGGTGGCGTGGGGGTTACCGCAATACAAATTGCCAAAGCAATGGGAGCGAAAGTTATTGCAGCCGCCAGCACCGAAGAAAAGCTCGACTTTGCCGAACAGGTTGGCGCGGATATGCGCATTAACTACAGCACGGAAAATCTTAAGCAGCGTTTAAAAGAGCTCACCGACGGCAAAGGCGTCGATGTAATTTATGACCCTGTCGGTGGTGATTACACCGAACAGGCCTATCGCTCTATTGCCTGGTACGGCCGCTATCTTGTGATTGGCTTTGCCTCTGGCCCAATTCCCAAGTTGCCGCTCAACCTGCCACTGCTTAAGTGCGGCGATATCATCGGCGTGTTCTGGGGTAGTTGGGCAATGCGCGACCCCAAGGCGGCGCAACAAAACTTTCTTGAACTTTTGCAGATGATAGAGCAAGGCAAGTTCGCACCGATTACCACCGAGGTCTACGACCTCGATAATTCCGCCGAGGCGTTTCGCTGTATTAGCGAGCGTCGTGCGCGCGGAAAAGTTATTCTACGTATGTAACTGAAGCCGAGGCGCTTGTTTCTATTATGCATGGCTTTCGTACCGTTGCACATACGGTTATAGGTTCTGGTGCCAGCGCCGACATAGCAAGCCATTTAACCGCCAGTGTGCGTGCGGAAGTTCGCCGCGTGCTGTTGGTGAGCGATGCGCATTTACTGTCACTGGGTTTGTTAAGGCCTGCTTTGGATGGTCTTGCCGCTGCTGGCATCGATGTAATTTCCTTTACCGACGTGGTGCCTGATCCACCCGAACAACTCGCACTGGACTGCGTGGCGTTGGCGCGTCGTGAAAAAGTAGACGCGGTGGTTGCGATTGGCGGTGGCAGCAGTATGGATCTTGCCAAGGTTGCCGCGGTGATGGCGTACCCTGATTGCACGCAATCAATCACGGCGCTATATGGCGTTGACCAGGTGGATGGGCCTCGCTTGCCTCTGTTACTGGCGCCGAGTACAGCGGGTACCGGTTCTGAAGTGACGCCAATTGCCATCATCACCACGGGTGAAACCACCAAGGCCGGCATCGTGTCGCCATGGCTGTACGCCGATGTTGCGCTGCTCGACCCGGCGCTCACCACTAGCTTGCCGCCGCAGGTTGCCGCGGTCACAGCGATTGATGCGATGGTGCATGCCATCGAGGCCTACACCAGTAAAATTAAAAAAAACCCCTTGTCCGACCAGCACGCGCTGAGCGCGCTAACGCTGCTTAGCACTAACATCTTGCCCGCTTGCAAGCCCGGGCCGCCCGAACAAGTGCGTGAAAATATGCTGCTTGGCGCTATGCTGGCAGGTCAGGCGTTTGCCAACGCACCGGTTGCCGCCATTCACGCCCTGGCCTATCCGCTGGGCGGGCATTGTCATTTATCCCACGGCCTGAGCAATGCGTTGATGATGGTGCCGGTCATGCGCTTCAACTTGCCATACTGCGCGCCGCTTTACGCTGAATTGGCGCGGCATCTGGCGCTGGTGCCGGTAGCAGCTGATGAAATAAGCGCCGCGCAGGCGCTGATTGATTACATCGAGAGTACAATTGCCAGCCTTGGTATCGAGCCAAGCTTGCGCGCACACGGCATAGAGAAAACGTTTTTGCCGACCCTGGCTGGCGATGCCATGCTGCAAACACGCTTGTTGGTGAATAACCCGCGTGAAGTTAGCGAGCAGGATGCGCTGGCGCTCTATCATGAAGCCTGGTGAATTTCGCTAAAGACCAATTGAAAATATAATTAATCGCCGGGAAAAAATGTGAAAGACAGTACCAGCAAGCGCACAAGTCGCGATGCCTACGCCTACTTTGTAAGCATGCCGACACGCTGGATGGATAACGACATTTACGGTCATGTGAATAACGTTGTTTATTACAGTTATTTCGACACCACCGCGAATCGCTACCTTATCGATGAAGGCGGCCTGGATATCCATGCGGCAGACACCATTGCTTTCGTGGTGAGCTCCAGCTGCGAATATTATGCGCCGGTCGCCTATCCCGATGAGCTTGAAGTTGCTTTGCGCGTGGCAAAGCTGGGTAGCAGCTCGGTAACGTACGAACTGGCTGTGTTCAGGCGCGGTGATGACAGCGCGGTTGCTACTGGCAGTTTCACTCACGTCTTCGTTGGTCGCAGCAGCGGCAAGTCCACGCCAATTCCTGAAGCAATACGCGCTGCACTGCAGCGTGCGATAATGCCCGTTTAAGTTTTCTGTGTTTCCCTTAGCCTAAGCAGGATTTTAAAGGTATGTCCCTGGATTTTGATAGCGCCCGTATGGCCAACCCGCATATCACGCCAGAACATGAAGAGTGGCGTCGGCAAATTCGCCGCTTTATGGAACGCGAAATCATGCCGCACGCCGAAGCGTGGGACGAGGCGGGGCAGTTGCCCGACAGCCTTTGGCAAACCGCGGCGGATGCGGGCGTGTTGCAAGTCGGTTATCCCGAGGAATACGGCGGTATTTCTGAAGGCATCGATATCTGGCACATGAATATTTTGAACGAAGAGTTCGCGCGCGTTGCGGTTGGTGGCTTATCCGCATCGCTATTGGTGCACTGCATCGGTCTGCCGCCAGTACTGAATTTTGCCTCCGGGCAAATCAAGCAGATGGTGGCGCCCCAGGTATTAAATGGCAGCAAGCGCATTTCGCTGGCGGTTACCGAGCCCGGTGCTGGCTCGGACGTGGCACAAATCTCGACAACGGCCAGGCGTGAAGGCGACCACTACATTGTGAATGGCTCGAAAACCTATATTACCGGCGGCATGGGCGCGAACTGGTTTACCACCGCGGTTCGCACTGGCGATGAGCACAAGGGCGGTGTCTCAGTGTTGTTGATTCCAGCCGACCTGGAGGGCGTGTCGCGCACCGCGCTGGAGCGCAAGATGGGCTGGTGGTGTAGCGATACTGCAACAATTTATTTTGACGATGTGCGCGTGCCTGCTGAAAACCTGATTGGCGAAGAGAACAAAGGTTTTTGGGTAATCGTGAGTAACTTTAATAACGAGCGGCTGACGATGTCAGCGGCGATGGAGGCCTATTCCAGGGTGTGCCTGGAAGAGGCGGTCAATTGGGCGCGCGAGCGCAAGACATTTGGCCAGCGGCTCGCCGATCACCAGGTGATTCGCCACAAAATTGCCGAGATGAAGCAGCGTATCAATGCCACGCAGGCCTATTTGCAGGCCTGCTGCCTACAAGTGCAAAACGGCAACGCAGATTTCGGCGACCTCGCGCTGTTAAAAGTACAAAGCAGCCAGACCATGGAATTTTGCGCGCGTGAAGCCATGCAAATACTTGGCGGTGCCGGCTATATGCGTGGCAACCGGGTTGAGCGCATTTATCGCGAAGTACGCGTGAACGCCATTGGCGGCGGTTCTGAAGAAATTATGCGTGACCTCGCTGCGCGGCAATATCGTTTGTAAGCACGGTATCGCGCGTATGCACGGCGGCGCCTGCCTTCTTTTAATTATTTAATTCAGTATGCTACGCAATATTGCGCAGCTGCCTGTGAGGTAACCATGCCGACGGATATTCAATTCAAGCGGGACGACGAGGGAAAAATTGTCACCGAAAAACCGACCTTGTGGCATTGCCACGGTTCGCGATCGTTGCGCTCGCTTTGGGCGCTGGAAGAAATGGGTATCGATTATGATGTTGTGAATATGCAGTTTCCGCCGCGTATTAACGAAGAGAACTTCAAGGCAATGAATCCGCTGGGAACCGTGCCGTATTTTATCGATGGTAGCCAAAGGCTTTCGGAGTCCACCGGCATTTGCCATTACCTGGTGGAGCGCTACCAGC
>JABDNS010000120.1 GCA_013043705.1 Pseudomonadales bacterium | reverse complement strand
AGGCTCACCCCTGCGGGGTGGGCCTTTTTTATATCCGATTGGAGGCACTGGACTTGGTTCTGAAGTCGGTTCGACAATAAATCGCCACAGCGATTTATTGGACGGCCGCAGGCCGCCGCGCAGCGGTTAAAGCGCCGGAGGCAACGGCGGTTTTGTCAATCCAGTACGACCCCGCGGGCCCGCTTACTCGATGTCCATCCCATACCACCCACCAACCCTGCTTGATCTTTGCTCGTCCAGCCTCCCACGCCTGATCAAACCTAGCCGGTATCTCCTGTTTTATGCAATTTAGTCCTTTCGCATGCTGTTTTACCTAGATTTATTGCTCTAGAATCGTCCAGTGACCCCCATCGTCGAATCCAGCCAAGCATTGCGCTAACACGGCGATGCGCTTGAATTCACCGATATAAAAACACACGTGAGGCCTGAACAATGTACGACTTAATCATCCGCAATGGAAAAATCATCGACGGTACCGGCAAGCCTGCTTTTAATGGCGACCTTGCGGTTAAAGACGGCGCAATCAGCGCGATTGGCAAAGTAGAGGGCAGCGCGAAAAAAGAAATCGATGCCAGTGGTTTGTTGGTATGCCCTGGCTGGGTCGATGCACACAGTCATATGGACGGGCAGGCAACCTGGGACCCGATGTGCAGCCCGGCGGTTAATCATGGCATTACCACCTTGGTGATGGGTAACTGCGGCGTGGGTTTCGCGCCCTGCCTGCCTACCGACAAGGCGCATAAAGAACTTATAGAGGTGATGGAAGACGTTGAAGACATTCCGGGTTCCGCGCTCGACGAAGGGCTTGAGTGGGGTTGGGAGAGCTTCCCCGAATATCTTGATGCGTTAGAGAATATGCCCAGGGCGGTGGATATAGCAGCACAGGTTCCTCACTGCGCGGTGCGTGTTTACGTGATGGGTGAGCGTGGTATCGCGAACGAAAAGGCCACGGAAGAAGACATTCAAAAAATGCGGGCCATCGTCGAAGAGGGCCTGGATGCTGGCGCCATCGGTTTTTCCACATCACGCACCGCCCTGCATATGACACGCGCTGGCGATGCGGTGCCGGGTACCTACTCAGACGAAGACGAGTTGCTTGGTATTGGCAAGTCCATGGGTGCGCTTGGCAAGGGCGTGTATCAACTTGTTTCGGATTGGGACGACTGGGAAAAAGAGATGGACTGGATGAAGCGCTTGTCCATCGAAAACAACTGCCAAGTAAACTTCACCATATTTTACCAGACCGGCGACCAATGGCCTCGCGTGCAACAGCAACTCGACTATGTGAAGTCGGCCAATGCAGAAGGTGCACAGCTGGTTCCAAACGTTGGGGCGCGGCCGGTTAGCGTGCTGATGAATTTTAATGGCACGGTTCACCCGTTTTACATGCACCAGAACTTTGGCAAGTTGGGCATGCTAACGCCTGAAGAGCGACTCAATGAATTAAGAAAGCCGGAGGTTCGCGCTGCGATTCTGGCGGAGCCGACGCCAAGCATGGGTCATGAAATTGCCGACCGTATGGCTACCGATTTCGACATGATGTTCGAACTTGGTGAAGATCCCAACTACGAGCCCCGGCTTGAGGATAGCGTGGCAGCGAAAGCCAAAGCTGCTGGCGTAACGCCGCAGGAATACGCCTACGATGCGTTGCTGAAGCGCAACGGTGATGCGATGCTGTACTTCCCGATTATGGGCTACGACAATGGCGACCTTAATCGACAGATCGAAATGCTTGAAGACGAGAACGCGGTGATAAGCCTTGCCGATACCGGTGCGCATTGCGGTGTGTTATGCGATGCCTCTATTCCTACGCAGTTGCTTACCTATTTCACCCGCGACAGGGAACGCGGCAAGCGCTTTAGCCTGGAGCAGGCAATAAAAATGCAAACGCATGACACCGCTAGCTGCATGGGCCTGAATGATCGCGGCACACTTGAGTTGGGTAAAAAAGCGGATATTAATATTATCGACTACGAAAACCTGACACTTAACGCGCCAAGAATGGCCTATGACCTGCCCGCGGGTGGCAAGCGCGTATTCCAGGACGCCGACGGTTATCGTTATACCTTGGTGAGTGGCGAGGTTATTATGCGCGATGGTAAACCAACCGAAGCAAGGCCAGGTAAGTTGATACGCGCGGCCTAAATCTCTTATGCAAGCGTTTCGCGTTGATATTCCCCAACCACAGTTGGACGATCTGCGCGAACGCCTGTTGCGTACTCGCTGGCCCCCTGAGATTGGCAACAATAAGAATTGGTCTGCAGGTACTAACCTTGCGTATTTGCGCGAACTCGTAGAGTACTGGATCAATACCTACGATTGGCGTGCACAAGAGCGTGCGATTAATCGCTTTGGTCATTTCAAAACCAGTATTGACGGCACGCCACTTCACTTTATTCATGAAAAAGGCAAGGGGCCCAACCCGCTTCCGCTCATCCTTAATCACGGTTGGCCCTGGACGTTTTGGGACTTCCAGAAAATAATTGAACCGCTAACCGATCCGGCGGCCTACGGTGGTGACCCCGCCGATGCATTCGATGTCATCGTGCCTTCTTTGCCGGGCTTTGCTTTTTCAAGCCCGATCGAAAAGCCCGGCGATACGAATTTCTATCGCGCTGCGGAGCTATTGCCCGGACTGATGAGCCAGTTGGGCTATGAAAAATTCTGTGTGCAAGGCGGTGACTTCGGTAGCATGGTGGCAGCTTTTATGGGCCACAAAACACCGGAGCGTCTGCATGGAGTTTACCTGAATCTTATTATGCCGTTTTCCAATCCATTCCCTGCGCCCGAAGACTACGGCGAGGGCGAGAAAGCATGGCAGCAAAAGAATAATGCCTTTAATGGCGAGTCCGCCGCCTACCTGAACCTGCAAATGACGCGGCCGCAAACTGCGGCTTTTGCCTTGCATGACTCGCCGGTGGGATTGGCATCCTGGCTAATTGAAAAGCGCTTTGAGTGGAGTGATTGCAAAGGCGATATTGAGTTCTGCTTCGACAAAGACCAGTTAATAACCACGGTGATGCTGTATTGGCTTACCGAAACCTACGTAACGTCGGCGCGCTACTATTACGAGTCATTGCACTTTATGCCTGCGGTCGACGACGCCCATCTTCCCATCGTTTCTGCGCCAACCGCGGTACTGCAGTTTGAGCACGACAATCAATTGTTTCCACATCGCTGGGCCGAGAAATACTATAACCTCCAGCGTTGGACTGTTGAAACGGAGGGTGGGCATTTTGCGCCGATGGAATCGCCTGAATTGCTGGTAAAAGATATGCAAGCATTTTTCAGGCCGATGCGAACGCAGGAGAACAGCAGGAGAGCTGAATGAGTGTTTTTTGCCAAGGCTTGTTCGAAGGCAAAGTTGTATTAGTAACTGGCGGCGGCACCGGCATCGGTAACGTCATCGCCCGGACATTCGGCGAGCATGGTGCCAAGGTTGCGATTGCAAGTCGCAAGCAAGTGGTGCTCGATGCAGCGAAAGAAGAATTAAAAGCAAACGGTATTGAATGCATTGCAATTGCTTGTGATATCCGCAAGCCCGAGATGGTTGCGCTTGTTGTCAACGAGATTATCGCTGTATGGGGAAGCCTGGATGTTTTGGTTAACAATGCGGCGGGCAATTTTCCAGCGCGTATCGAAGATCTTTCAGCCAATGCTTTCAAAACCGTAATCGACATCGACCTGCAGGGCACGTTCAATGTAAGCAAGGCTGCCTTTGATGCATGGATGAAAGAAAATGGCGGTGCGATTATAAATATCACAGCGCCGTATGAAAATTTTGGCGTTGCGTGGCAGGCCCATGCCGCTGCTGCCAAAGCTGGCGTTGTATCTTTTACGCGTAGTGCGGCGGTAGAGTGGCGGCCGCTTGGCATCAGGGTAAATGGTGTTGCACCTGGCGGCGTTTTGCAAACCGAAGGCATCGACCGCTTGCAAGAAAGTTTGACCAATAAGCCGGGCGCGGGTGTTTATGTTGAGGCTGGCGATATCGCCAGTGCGGTGTTGTTTCTTGCCAGCGATGCCGCTCGCTGCATTACTGGCGAAAATCTATATGTTGACGGTGGCGCTACTGTAGATATGACAAAAATGGCCGCTTATGAATCGTGAATTTAAAATCTGAACAGAGAGTGAAGTTTAACATTGCGCATTGCCAATGCGTCTAATCGTTTTCGGAGGAAAAAATAATGACATTGAAAGTAGTGACCTGGGGTACCGGTAACGTAGGCCAGTTTGCGGTACGGGCAGTGGTTAACCATCCCGAGCTTGAGCTGGTTGGCCATATCGTCACCACGCCCGAGCGCGTTGGCAAAGATGTTGCGGCGCTTGCAAACCTGGATGAACCGACAGGCATTATTGCAAGCAGCGACATTGATAAAGTGTTGGGACTGAAGCCCGATTGTGTTGTGTATACCGCGCACTCTGAAACCCGCATGATGGAGGCGGCTGAGGACCAGGCGCGTTGTTTGTCGCAGGGCATCAACGTGGTTGCCTCCTCACTGTTTATGTTGCAACAACCCGACAGCCCCGATGTGCAGTTCCTGGCCGAGCCAATCCAGGCTGCTTGTTTAAAGGGCGGTACGACCTGTTTTAACAACGGCGTCGATCCGGGGTTTGCCAATGACACCATGCCTTTGGTTTTCACCGGTGTTTCCGAGTATTGGACCAGCGTGCGTATGCAGGAAATTATTAATTACGCCACTTACGAGCAGGAGCATACCATTCGCGAGGTAATGGGCTTTGGCTATCCAATTGACCACAAAATTATGTTCTTTGAGCCCGGCGTGCTATCGATGGCCTGGGGCGGTTCGGTGCGCTCGGTGGGCGCTGCGCTTGGCGTTGAAATAGAAAAAGTCTACGAGGTGTTTGAGCGGGTTCCGCTTGATGCCGATACCGAAAACGCGATGGGTGTTTTCAAGAAGGGCACTATGGGCGCTGTTCGGTTTGAGGTGCGTGGCGTGGTTGGCGGTCGCGATGCGATTGTGCTTGAGCACGTAACGCGTTTAACCGATGACATGTGCCCGGATTGGCCAAAGGGGAAAGGTTACAAGGCCATTATCGAAGGCGAGCCGAATATGACGATTAGTATGGATATGGAAGACCGCAATGGCGACCATGCGGTGGCTGGCGTCATCCAAACGGCTACCTGCCTGGTAAACGCCATTCCAGCCGTGGTAGGGCACAAGCCCGGCATGGTCGCGGCCTGGGACTTGCCGAAAATTTGCGGCAAAGGTTTGTATCGCCCTGAGTTGGCTTAATCCCACGGGGACAGCTTACTTTGCCAATTGGAAAATCCAAATGGCAAAGTAAGCTGTCGCCGAGGTATTACCATTCAAGTGGTTGCAAAATAACTGTGATGGGTAAGAACTATGCGCCTAATTAAACTGATCGCCGGATTATCGGTATTGACTTGCATATTTTGCGCGCCAGGCGCGCTGGTATTCGCAGCGGCTGCTAAACCCAATGTTGTTGTCATGCTCGCCGATGATTTGGGCTGGAACGATGTAGGTTTTCACGGTGGTGATATCGATACGCCATCGCTGGATCGCCTGGCGAAAGAAGGCGTAGAGTTGAACCGCTTTTACACCACGCCCATTTGTTCGCCAACACGGGCGGCGCTAATGACCGGCCGCGACCCGATTCGACTCGGCGTGGCCTATGCGGTGATCCTGCCGTGGAGCAATGCTGGCATTCACCCAGACGAGCATTTCCTGCCGCAAACATTCCAGGCAGCGGGCTATCAAACCGCAATGGTGGGCAAGTGGCACCTGGGTCATTCGCAAATGACCTTTCACCCAAACAACCGCGGCTTCGATCACTTTTACGGTCATCTGCATACTGAAGTTGGCTTTTATCCGCCGTTCTCAAACCAGGGCGGTAAGGATTTTCAACGCAATGGTGTATCCATTAATGATGAGGGTTACGAAACCTTCCTGTTGGGTGACGAAGTGTCACGCTATATTCGAGAGCGCGACAAGGGCAAGCCATTTTTTGTTTACATGCCTTTTATAGCGCCGCATACGCCGCTGGATGCGCCGCAGAATTTGCAAGACAAGTACGCTGACATCAATACTGACCTGGCGCCCGCGCGTTCAAAGCAAACCGACCACACCAGGCGCCTTGCAAAAATGACGTTGCAAAAAAGTGCCAGGCCAATGTTTGCCGCGGTTGTCGATGGTATGGACCAGGCCATTGGCCAGGTGCTGGATACGCTGGATAGTGAGGGGATTGCAGACAACACGATTGTAGTTTTCTTTAGTGATAACGGCGGCGCAGCTTACTCAGTGGGTGGTGCCGATAATGCACCACTGCGCGGCGGCAAAGGCGAAGTCTTTGAGGGTGGTATCCGTGTTGTGTCGCTTTTGCGCTGGCCTGCCGAGCTTGCCGGCGGCAAGCGTATGGAACAAATCATGACAGTAATGGATTTATTTCCCACACTTGCAGAAGCGGCGGGTATCGAAGCACAGAATGAGCGCAAGTTCGATGGCCGCAGCATGTGGCCTGCGATTAAAAATGGTAAGCGCCAGCCTCGAGACGAGCTGGTTTACTTCACCTCCGAAACCCCAATTCGGGGCCAGATCGCGTTAACCGCCTTTAACGACGATTGGAAGTTAGTGCAGGAGCTTGAGCAGGGGCAGCTTTCCATTGATGTTACGAATCACTTGTTTAATATCAATGAAGATCCTTATGAGTACAACAACCTCGCGCAGGAACATCCCGAAGTAGTGCGCGAACTTGCAGAAAAAATATATGATTGGCGCGCGCTGTACCCGATTAGCGGAACCCGAAGCGAGCTCGCTCCACCACCGGGCTGGCGCGCACCGCTGGATTGGGCAAGTTACCCGATTCCTATTGCCAAGCTGCAGGACAAACCCGCGCCGGGCATGGCACCGAACGAAGTTACCAAGCGCCTTCTAGATGCCCAGCATGGTCCACGCGGCAGGCTCATCTACGACTGCACGCCAAAGTGGTGGCTGGCTGGCTTTTGCAAAAACGGCAGCTAAACCACGGGGACAGTTTACTTTGTAGTTTGGTCTGCCCGCTTGAACCCTTGGGGACAGTTTACTTTGTAATTTGGTAAACCCAAATTACAAAGTAAACTGTCCCCGTGGTTTTTATTGGAGAAAATAATTGTTTGACGTAAAACCTGTTGGTGGGGTTATTGGTGCCGAATTGCACGGCGTTGATTTGACCGCTGGCGTAGATGATAAAGTTTATAGCGAGATTCGCCGCTTGTTACTGGAACACGAGGTGATCTTTTTTCGTGACCAGGATATTTCGCACGCGCAGCATAAGGCCCTGGCCGAAAGCTTTGGCCCGCTCCAGTCGCACCCCGCTTATGCCACGGTGGCTGGTTTTCCCGAAATCACCATTCTGGAAAGCAAGACCGGCAAGCTAACCAAAATCGAAGCCTGGCATACCGATATGACCTTCAGGCAGCATCCGCCGTTAGGTACGGTGCTGCGTAGCCGTATAATTCCAGCGCGCGGTGGCGATACAATGTGGTCTAGCATGACCGCAGCTTACGAGGGCTTGTCATCGCAAATGCAATCGATGTTGTCCGGCTTAAAAGCGGTGCACGACTTCGGTTGGGGTTTTAAGGAAAGTCTTGCCGAGCCTGGCGGGCGGGAGCGCCTTGCGCAGGCAGTGATTGATAACCCCCCGGTCCAGCACCCGGTAATTCGCGTGCATCCGGAAACTGGGGAAAAGGTCATCTTTGTGAATTCACTGTTTACTACGCACATTGTGGGTATGAAAAAAGCAGAGAGTGACGCGCTACTTAACTTCTTATACCAACATATAACAACGCCAGAATACACCTGCCGTTTTCAGTGGCAGGTTAATTCAATTGCGCTGTGGGATAACCGCAGTACGCAACACAAGCCTATCAACGACTACTTCCCGGCACACAGGCTGCTGGAGCGAACCACAATAGACGGCGACAAGCCTTATTAGCGCTTACAGGTCCTGGCGCGCGAAATCGAGCGCCCATTGCAAAACAGCCTGGTTGTCGGTTTCGAAGTTCAATGAGTCAATGGCATTGAGGTAGGTTTGCTCACCCAAAATTTTGCGCCGCATGGTGTAAACATCTTTAGCGAAGGCTTTATCGAACTCGGGATGGCCTTGCACCGTGAATATATGCCGACCAAGCCTGGTCATCGCAAATGGGCACTGCGACTCTGACGCAAGCACTTCGGTTCCCGGTGCAAGCTCAACAATTTGATCCTGGTGGCTGGAAATAATCTGGAAGTGTTTGGCTTGAATGCCAATATCTTTTGCCGCGCTGTTGAGAGCGTTGCGCTTGATGCCTACCTGCCATCCATGCTCGGATTTTTCGACCTTGCCACCTAGCGCATGCGCAACCATTTGATGGCCAAAACAGATGCCGATAAGCGGTTTTTTTTGCGCATGCAGCGCTTGCACAAACTCGGTTAAGTGCGATATCCAAAGTTCATTTTCATAAACACTGTGCTTGCTGCCGGTAAGCAAGTAGATGTCGGTTTCGTCGATCGATGCCGGTAGCTCGCCGTTGTGCGCATTGTAGGTAGACACTTGCAGCGCCGGCTCAATGTTACGCAGCCGGTGCGAAAACATATCCGGGTAGTCGCCATAGTTGGCGACAAACTCTGCCTTTAATTCATCGGCGTTGAGGAAGCCAAGATGCATGATGCTGCTAGTCGCCCAATTTAAGGTGATAGGATTTGGCGCGGCTAAGCTGCGCGAAACCCAGCGCCGACAAACTAACGCCAAGGCCGGTGTCTTTCACGCCAGTCCAGGCCAGCGCCGGGTCAAGATAGTCGCAGCGGTTCATAAATACGGTACCGGTTTGAATGCGCGCGCCCATCGCTTCGGCCACTTTGGCATCTTGCGTCCATAGCGAGGCGGTAAGGCCCAAATCAGAATCGTTCATGAGTGTGATGGCCTGATCATGATTTTTTACCGGCATGATGCCAACCACTGGCCCGAAACTTTCCTCTCGCATAATCGACATATCATGATTTACCTCAATTAATACCTGCGGTGCCAAATAGCAACCCCGGCCATCGTCTGCCGGAAACGAGTCGGCAGCGATAGTGCGTTTAGCACCCTGCGATTCCGCACTTTTTATTTGCTCGCGTATATATGCGGCGGCCGATTGCTTTGCTACCGGCCCCAATGTGGTGGAGGCTTCTAGCGGATTGCCAAGGCGGTATGCGCGTACGCCTGCGCAATAGCGCTCTACGAATTCCTGGTAAACGCTTTCATGTGCATAGATTCGCTCGATACCACAACAACTTTGCCCGGCGTTAAAAAATGCGCCGTCGATTAGCTGTTCTACGGTATTTGTCATATCGGCATCGGGCATCACGTAAGCGGGATCTTTGCCACCCAATTCCAGCCCCGCGCCAACAAAGCGCTCCGCTGCGGCAACTGCTATCCTGCGCCCGGCATCAACCGAGCCAGTAAAACAAACAAAATCCACCGCTTTTCGCTGAATGATAGCGCTGGTGTCGGCATGGTTAAGATGTAGGCACTGCAGGCCACCATCGGGTATGCCGGAGTGCTCAAAGGCTTTTGCAAAATGCTCTGCGGCAAGCGGCGTTTGTGCAGAGGGTTTCAGGATGACGCTGTTTCCGGCCAACAATGCAGGGAAAACGGCGTTGGTTGTAGTCAGCAGTGGGTAGTTCCACGGGGCCACCACTAAAACCGTGCCCAGTGGCTCGCGGCGAATGAAACGTTTGAAGCCTGCGCTTGGCTTGGGCACAATGTCAGCCAGCGATGGCTCGGCGATATCCATCATGTAACTGGCGCGTTC
Source organism: Pseudomonadales bacterium (assembly GCA_013043705.1). GTDB lineage: Bacteria > Pseudomonadota > Gammaproteobacteria > Pseudomonadales > UBA7434 > UBA7434. Next base: position 44,433 of record JABDNS010000120.1, on the reverse strand, counting down.
CACCAGCCCGGAAACCTCGCCGCTGCTATGCGCTATTGGTCTGCCCATCTGCCAGCTAATTTGCTCGGCAATGGTCTGGCGGTTTGCCTCGAAATAGTCGAGCGCGCGCCGGCACATTGCCACACGTTCCTTAATGGAGAGCGCAGCAAGCGAAGCTGACGCGTGACGCGCACTTTCCAGGCTGGTTTCTATTGCCTTAGCTGTTGCATATTCCCGCTCGACGTACACTGATCCGTCGACCGGGGAAATCGTTTTAAGTGATGTCTTTTCCATGCATCCAATAACACAATAAAGCGGAAACTTTTGATGATGTATTCTAAGCAAAAGGCAAATAACTGTACCATAGTTCGCCCTGCCCAAACGGCTTACGAGTCGCTGAATTCAATACGTCTGGCCGGGTCAGCGCAGACCTGCCTGCTTGCGTTGTTGTTGATTGTGGTCGTCTCTGCCTGGTCCCAGCCAGCTGGCGCTACAGAGGCCGCCACTGGCCTTGATGCGCGTATCAACGCCTGGGTCGAGCCAATTGCTGAAGCCGTTTCCAACTTCGTTTTTTATAAGATAAATTTATTTGGCGCCGACTTGCCATGGATTGTGCTTTGGCTAGCTGGCGCCGCTGTGGTGTTTACTTTTTATTTTAATTTTCTAAGCCTTAGCGGCTTTCGCCACGCCTTCCACTTGTTGCGCGGTGATTACGCCAAAGCTGGAACAGAGGGTGAAGTTAGCCACTTCCAGGCTTTGTCGACCGCTGTGTCGGGAACCGTGGGAATTGGCAACATCGGCGGTGTCGCTGTGGTTATTTCCGTTGGAGGTCCAGGCGCGACGTTCTGGATGATCGTTGCCGGCTTCCTGAGTATGTCGACCAAGTTTGCAGAGTGCGTGGCGGGCGTTAAATTTCGCAAGGTCAATCCCGATGGGTCAGTATCTGGCGGGCCAATGTATTACCTGGAGGCGGCGCTGCGGTTACGCAACATGAGTTGGGCGGCCAGGCCGCTGGGCGCTTTTTATGCTTTGTCGATTGTTATTGGCTGCTTTGGTATTGGCAATATGTTCCAGTCGAACCAGGCCTTCGAGCAGTTCGTGTTTATTACCGGTGGCGAGCAAAGCAGGTTTGCTGAATTGGGTTGGCTGTTTGGCCTTGTGCTTGCCAGCCTGGTTGCTGTGGTGATTATTGGCGGGATCAAAAGCATAGCCCGCGTTACCAGCAAACTGGTGCCATTTATGGCGCTGGCTTACGTAATAGGCGCAGTGACGGTAATCACCATGAATGCCGACAGGTTGCCCGGTGCATTACAGGCTATTTTTAGCGAGGCTTTTAACCCGCAAGCAATTGGCGGTGGCATGCTGGGAGTAATGATTCTTGGCTTCCAGCGAGCGGTTTTTTCGAATGAGGCCGGTATTGGTTCGGCGGCGGTGGCGCATTCAGCGGTGCGCACCAGCGAGCCAATTACTGAAGGCTATGTTGGCTTGATGGAACCGTTTATCGATACGGTAGTTATTTGTACGTTAACTGCATTGGTTATCCTGACCACAGTCTATACGCCGGAAATGGCGGGCGCGGGCGTCCAGGGTGTGGAGCTTACATCGCGAGCCTTTAGTGGAACCCTGGGATGGTCGGCGGTACCGTTGTCGATTGTGGCGGTGCTGTTCGCTTTCTCTACATTAATTGCCTGGTCGTACTATGGCTTAAAGGGTTGGACCTATCTAGTAGGTGATTCGGCGCTGGCAGAAAACGCTTTTAAGCTGGTTTTTTGTTCGTTTGCGGCATTGGGTAGTTCGGTGCAGTTGGGCGCTATTCTTTCATTTTCCGACGCGTTGGTTTTTGTTATCGCGCTGCCCAATATCTTTGGTTTGTATTTGCTGGCGCCAATTATCAAAAAGGAATTGCTGGATTATCAAAAACGCCTGAAAGCAGGTGCGTTTACTAAAAATAATGTTTCTTAAGCAAAGGGAAAAAAGTAATCGCGTAGGAGCGAAGCAAAAAACATGACGGTCGCCCCTGAATACTGCTCGCTAGTAGTCGATGAAGACGCCGCGCATTCGCAAGTGTTGGAAAATATTCTACGCGACGTCGGGCTTAATCCTATGTTGTGCAGCACCCTGGCTGACGCGCATAGATTTCTTGATAACGTTGGCGACAAACTCCTCGCAGCATTTATTGCGTTGGATCTTCCCGATGGTGAAGGCCTTGAATTGCTGCAGCACCAGAGCCTGGAAGATGCGGACGTGGCACTGATGCACCATTGCGATGACCCGGTTCGAGCGCGTCGTGGTATTAAGCTCAATGCCAGTTACTTTTTCTGTAAACCGCTGGATCAACCGTTCATCGCCAACCTATTGCAAGATATTCGCGAGGAGAGACTTAGCGCTGCCGCCAGCGCTGAGCGACATGCGCACGACCACGTTGTAGACCAGTTTGGATTACTGCGTGGCAGTTCAAAAAAAATGCGCAAGTTATACCGGATGTTGCGCAAAGTTGCGCCCAGCAATGCGTCGGTGTTATTGGTGGGAGAGAGCGGTACCGGCAAGGAGCTAGCTGCGCAAACTATTCATGAATTATCCGCTGTAGAGGGGCCATTCGTTGCAATGAACTGCGGCGCCATACCCGCCGAGCTCGCTGAAAGTGAATTGTTCGGCCACGAAAAAGGTGCTTTTAGCGGTGCGCAGAACCAGCATGCCGGGTTTTTCGAGCGCGCTGACGGAGGTACTTTGCTGCTCGATGAAATTGGCGAGATGGACATGGATTTGCAGGTTAAGTTGTTGCGCGTACTGGAGTCGCGACGCTTCAGGCGCGTGGGTGGAGAAAAAGAGTTGGAGATGACGGCGCGGATCGTTGCAGCCACCAACCGCGACCCGCAGGAGGCCATTGCCGAAGGCCTGTTGCGCGAAGACCTGTATTTTCGCATTGCCCAATTTCCGTTGAACATACCGCCGTTGCGTGACCGAGGCGATGATGCGCTTGGCCTCGCGCTGCATTTTCTGCACGAGCTAAACCTTGAGCATGGCGTTGAAAAGGCGCTTGCGCCTGCGGCCATCGAAGCCATCCAAAAATACCCCTGGCCTGGTAACGTGCGGGAGCTAAGAAGTGCGGTTCAGCGCGCGCACATCATGGCGTCTTCCAAAATAGAGGCTGAGCATTTTCCAGAAGCCCAGGCCGCTGCAGATGTGGACGATGGCGACTATCTTACAGTTTCAGTCGGCGCCTCTCTCGAGGATGCCGAGCGCAAGTTAATTTATGCCACGCTCGAGGCAACCGAAGGCAACAAGACAGCTGCGGCAGAAAAATTGGGTATATCACTGAAGACGCTGTACAACCGGCTCAAGGAGTACGAGTCATGATTTACTTTTACTTTGTTTTCTGGAGCGCGCACTGTCGATTAATGCCTTGCCAATCGGCGACAGCGTATAACCGCCACTTTTTTTAGCCAGCAAGGTGGCCCAGGGCAGGCGCACGCTGCCGTGTTCCAAAAGCTTTACTTCGGTATAGCGAATTAAACCGTTGTTAACATCAATTAGCAACTTTTCAATTCTGCCAGCTGTATTACCATCGGCGTCAAAAATTCTGTTATCAAGCTTGCCCGGCAAGGCGATGCTGAACGCATCGCCTGCTATCCTCTCTGTTTCTTCATGCATCGCTACGCGGCCTCATTGTTGTCAACGCGCTTAGTGGGCAGCGGCTCCTTAAAAGTGAGCGTGCGATACGGGAATGGTATTTCAATACCCGCTTCATCGAGTGCGCGTTTCACCGCGCAAACCACTTCTGCGCGTGAGGCGCGAATGTCTACCGGTTTGGCCTCTGTCCACCAGGCAACTTCAATATCGATACTGCTGGCTCCGAAGGCTTGAGGGAAAACCTGTATTGGCCTGTCGCCCAGTACTGAATTGCAAGCTTTCACGGCTTTCTCAATGATTTCTGTGGCTTGCTCTACATCGCTGTCGTAGGAGACGCCGGCAACGATATCGACGCGCCTGGCGCCTCTGTTGGTCATCACGTTCACCGGGTTTTTAAATAGCACCGAGTTGGGCACCAGTACCAGTTCGCCAGTCGTCTGGCGAATCTTGGTCATACGCACGGTAACGTCTTCCACCTCGCCCATAATGCCTTCGCACTCTATATAATCGCCGTTTTCAAACGGAAAGCGCCACAGCAACAGAATGCCGGCGAAGAAGTTTTCGAAAATATCCTGGAACGCAAAGCCCACCGCAACCGAAAGCAAGCCCAGGCCGCCCAGCGCAGTAGTGGGTGTGAGGCCGGGAAACCAGAACATCGCAGCCAACAATAAACCGGCGAACCATATTGCAATGGCAACGAGCCTTAGCAGCAACTCGCGCAAGGAAGAGCGCAGCCCGCTACGCGAAAGCGCCCTGCCTGCTACGCGACGAAAAATGGCAACCGCAATCCAGGTAAGCAGTAGAACCATCAGCCCCGCGATAAGGTAGGGTGTGTGTTTAATAAACCCGTCCCAGATTCCGAGGAAAGTCATATTTAGCGAGTCCGCAACATCTGCGATGCTCTGTGGCGCTGCCACCGCCGTTGGTTCGGTCGCCACCTGGGTGCTGGTTTCTGCCTGTGCCATGCGAGTGTCCTTCATCTGGATTTAAGGAAGACAGTAAGGCCGCTTCCATGCGGCAGCCCACTTAGCTATCGAGTTTTTCACGAAACTCTTCCAGCTCCTGCTCAGCCTCTTTCTTGGTTTTGCCGTACTTTTCCTGGATAGCACCGACCAGCTCTTCTTTCTTACCGTCGATGCGATCCAGGTCGTCGTCGGTAAGTTCACTCCAGCGCTGTTTGGCTTCGCCTTTCAACTGTTTCCATTTGCCTTTAAGAATATCGTTGTTCATAAAATGACTCCTATTGGTTGGGTTGATTTGGTTGCGGTTGACGCTTGGTTACTGCGTGCCCCCGAATCCGTCTGCTACTTATACTGAGGTTGGCTATTGGCTCCTAAAGGGGAGGGCGCCTACCCATCACAAACAGCAGCACAGACAGGATTAAACCGACGACAAAGAAAATCCATGAGACTTCCGAAGCTATTACCGCAACACTTGGTAAGCCGAGTACACCGGCGATAATTGCAACGATTAAAAACATCAGTGCCCAATGAAACATGGTGTACCTCCTTTTCTTTTCTAAAGTTAAAAACGTATTTTTGCTTTGTACTCGTGGTGCATGATCAATATTGCAACCGCTATGCCAACTTTCCAGAACCGCTATCCTGCGGGATTTCGGCGCCTGGGTGGGTAAAAACTGTTCAGGATCAGGGCGCAATGCTTGTCGACCGCCCGGTAAAATTTGCAGGCTTTGTAGAATTTACCTGCCGCCGGGTCTACGAATGCGCGTGATCGCAGCGACTCAGCGCGCTATTACCCGGTTTAGGGTGGCGTTTAGCAGTTGGCACGCTTGCTGCAATACTTTAAGTGCTTAAATTCAAACCCTTTAACTACATAGCACTACGATAGGAGGCACTTTATGCTTATTAAGAAAATTGCTGCGGCCCCAACCAATACCATTAATGCGGCGGCTTGCACAAAGACGCCTCGGGCCAGGTCATCGCGCCGGGTAACGATGGCGTTAGCGGCACTGCTAGCGCTTCCGCTGGTTGTGGCCTGCGAGAATAATGATGACCCAATAGATAACTTGCGTGATACCGCTGAGGAAGTGGGTGAGGATGTGGAAGAGGCGGCTAACGATGCGCGCCGCAAGGTCGAGGACTACCAGGATTAGCCCATTAACGGCGTTTCTAACCCCTCACTACTTTTAATCAGTTAAGATAGCTGCCGGGCCAACCGCGTTGAGTGGTTGGCCCGGTTCTTTCTGGGCGCTGGCAAACGACTACATAGCGACTACATCATAGTGAGTTCATCAATGACGCGAAAAAATATATTGATTACCGGCGCAAGTTCGGGTTTGGGTCGCGGTATGGCGCTGGAGTTTGCACGCAAGGGGCGCAATCTTGCATTGGCCGCGCGCAGGGTCGATCGGCTAGAGAGTTTACGAGATGAAATAAAGGCGATTGATTCATCGCTGCAAGTTTCAATCAGGGCGCTCGATGTCGATAACCATGAGCAAGTGTTCGAAGTGTTCAAAGCTTTTGAGCAAGACCTCGGCAGTCTCGACCGGATTATTGTCAATGCGGGCATGGGCAAAGGTGCCTCAATAGGTACAGGCTATTTTCAAGCGAACCGCCAAACAGCGATTACCAACTTTGTCTCGGCGCTTGCGCAATGTGAAGCGGCGCTCGAGATTTTTCGTAAGCAGAATGCCGGCCACCTGGTTACCATTTCCTCGATCAGCGCGCTGCGTGGCGCCAGGCGCGCGCTAAATGTTTACGCGGCCAGCAAGGCAGCGCTGTCTTCCATGAGCGAAGGTATGCGTATCGACCTGCTAGACACGCCGATCGTTGTCTCCACTGTTCACCCGGGCTTTATTCGTAGTGAAATCAACGAGAAAGTGAAGAACACGCCGTTTATGGTCGATACTGAAACAGGCTGTAAGGCCCTGGTCAAAAGCATTGAACGCGAGGGCGCCAACAGTTATGTGCCCGCCTGGCCCTGGGCCGTGGTGCGGCTTGTTCTGAAAGTTGCGCCGCTGTCAATGCTCAAAAAGATGAGTTAAACCACAGCCTCGCGGCAGCAAAAGTCACAGTATTTGTCCAGAATTCCGCGGCTTTTCGTTGCTGCCGATCGTCACAGTACCTACAATGAATAGATCGGATTGCACCTAGTTGCGTCCAATGCCCGCAGGCTCAACCGCCCCGGTTAATACACGCTTTACCCTCGGTAATCGCATTCCTGGCTTTTAATCCCTGTTGGCGCTTTTCGCGTATGTTGTTTGTGTATGTTATTTGCGCAGCTAGCTTGCTGAAGTTGAAGCGCGCGTCTCATCGAATTTTCCGGATTATTGTATGCAGCGAAACTTTCTTACAGCACTAGCAATCGCTATTGCTGTTTCACTTTGGCTGTTAAGCGGTGCCTTCTTTGGTGATGGCAATGAATCTGAAAGCAGGACTATTGTTGTCCAGAATGCTGAGCAAGCGCAGAATCAACCGCAGCCCGCCTCGGTACGCGTCCGCATCATCGACTCGCAACCGCGAGTAAGGCAGCTTTTATTGCGCGGCAAAACCCAAAGCAAGCGCCAGGTTGACGTCAAGACCCAAGTGGCCGGCGCAGTTGTTGCCCGGCCTGTAGAAAGGGGAGACTTCGTCAAGAAAGGTACTTTACTTTGTGAATTGGCAACAGATGATCGCAACGCGGCGGTCGTGCAGGCGCAAGCACAGCTGCGCCAGTACGAGATCGAATACGAGGGTACGCGCAAGTTGCAGGCAAAGGGCTTGCAGTCTAAAACGGCGATCGCAGCGGCCGAAGCCCGGCTTGAAAGTGCGCGGGCGTTGTTAAAGCGAGAGCAAATTAATTTGCAAAATACGCGTGTGCGAGCGCCATTTGCCGGCGTTGTCGACAAACTGCATATGCACGTAGGGGACTATGCCAGCGTTGGTACTGCTTGTGTGACGTTGATCGACCTCGACCCAATGTTAGTGACTGCGAATATTTCTGAAAGTGATGTTGGCTTCCTGCCGGTCGGCGCTACGGTCACCGGCAAAACAGTAGCGGGCCGATCGTTGCAAGGCGTGGTTACTTTTGTTGCCAGCCAGAGTGATCCGGTTACCCGCACGTTTCCTATAGAGGTAACGGTTGCGAATGCCGATCGCTCTCTAAAGTCGGGCCAAACTGCACGGCTGAGTGTCAAACTCGATCAAGTTATGGCGCATTTGGTATCGCCGGCCTTGTTTACGCTGAATGACAATGGCGAAGTAGGTTTGCGAGTCGTTGATGACAACAACATAGTGGAGTTTCATCCCATTTCACTGCTGGAAGACACCGAGCAAGGTGTGTGGGTCACCGGGCTGCCGCAGCGAGTCAGGTTGATTACCGTAGGCCAGGAATCTGTACTGGCCGGGCAAAATGTGGCGCCTGTTTTACAGGAAGCATCGGCGCTTGGGATATTGAGCGATTAACAGCAGTGATTAAATTTATCGACAATGCGATCAGTCGCACGCGTACCACCATGCTGCTGATGTTTATGGTAATTTTTTGTGGCGTTTTTGCGCGCAACGCGATTCCCATTGCAGGCGAACCCAACGTCGACTTGCCGTTCTTTTATGTTGGCATGGTGCACGAAGGCATTTCGCCCGAAGATGCCGAGCGATTGCTTATCGAACCGATGGAGTTGGAAATTCGCAAAATTGAAGGCGTTGCAGAAATCAACTCGTTGGCGGCCGAGGGTATAGGCACAACATTCGTCGAATTCGAAATAGAGCAAGGTCTCAACGAAGCCCTGTTCGATCTACGTGAAGCAGTCGACCGCGCAAAAGCAGAATTGCCCTCCGACGCTGAAGAGCCCTTCATTAAAGAAATCCGCATCGATAATTTTCCGATGATCCAGGTTAATTTACTTGGCGAAAATGTCGATGAGCGCAGCGTTTACCAGGCAGCCTTGGCGCTTCGCGACGAAATAGAAACCATTCCTTCGGTGTTATCTGCCGATTTGCAAGGGCATCGGGAAGAGTTGCTCGAGGTCATTATAGATCCCGAAGCGTTAGAGGCTTACCGTATTACCAGCGAGCAGCTGATCAACACGCTGCAACGCAACAACCGCCTGATCCCCGCCGGAAGCATCGATACTGGCCTGGGTCGATTTGCAGTGAAGGTGCCCTCTTTAGTCGAAGAGGCTAGCGACGTACTGGAATTGCCAATTGTACAAAAGGGCGATGCGGTAATAACGCTGGGCGATATTGCAACTGTGCAGCGCACCTTCAAGGATCGCACTGCTTATTCCAGGTTCAATGGCCGCAACAGTATAACTATTGCGGTAAAGAAAAAAGCCGACGGCAATATTGTCAGTACCGCAGATGAAGTAGTGGCCATTGTTGACGCGGCGCGGGCGCGGGTGCCCGCAGGTATCGACCTTGTTATCTCGCACAACCAGGCAGAGTTTAGCCGCGAGCAGGTCTCGGAGCTACAAGGCAATATCGTTACCGCGCTGGCGTTGGTTATGGTGCTTGTGGTTGCGGTAATGGGTGTTCGTAGCGGTTTAATCGTTGGGCTTGGTATACCGGTATCCTTGCTGTTTTCGGTCATCATTATTTACCTGCTCGGTTATACCTTCAACTTTATGGTGATGTTTGGCATGTTGCTTGGTTTGGGCATGCTAATCGATGGCGCGATTGTGGTAACCGAATATGCCGATAGGCAGATGGCCGATGGTATGGATCACCGCAAAGCCTACGCAGCGGCGGTGAAAAGAATGTTCTGGCCGGTTGTAGCGTCTACTGCAACAACACTGGCGGCTTTTTTGCCGCTGATGTTTTGGCCCGGCGTATCCGGCCAGTTTATGAGTTATTTGCCGATAACCGTATTTACGGTATTGGTGGGATCGTTGTTCTACGCACTATTGTTTGGCCCGGTGCTTGGTACGCTGTTTGGCAAACCTCGCGCGCACCGTGAGGAAGCGGTGCAAATGCACGTGCTCGAAACAGGAGACCCTGCTTCGCTGAAAACCTTTACCGGTCGTTATGCGCGCTTTCTTGGCCGCGTGACCGCACGCCCGATTCGAACACTATTGATTATTTTTGGCCTGCTGGCAGGTATATTCGTGTCTTATGATAAGTTCGGTGCTGGCATGATTTTCTTCTCCGAAGCCGAGCCACAGTACTTGCAGGTATCGGTTAGGGCGCGCGGAAATTATTCGGCCAGCGAAGTCAATGAATTGGTGAAAGAGGTAGAAGGCCGCATTATCGACGTTGATGGTTTGCGCGCGATGAATACGCAAACCTTATCTGCGGGGGTCCAGACGGCACAGGATTCTTTTACGGATACAGGATCTTCAGACCGCATCGGCTCATTTTTTATAGAGTTACTACATGAGCAGCAACGAGATATTGGCGGTTTCGAAGTCATGCGCGAAATACGCAGGCGCACCGAATCAATGCCAGGCATTCAGGTTGACGTATTCCCCTTTGAAGGCGGGCCGCCAGTTGGCAAGTCCATCCAAATAGAGATGCGTTCGCGCGATCGTGCGTTGCTGGAGCCGGCCCTGGCAAGGTTAAGCGAGTACATGCAGAGCTTGCCGGGGCTAGTTGATATCGACGATACGCTGGCACTGCCGTCGATTGAATGGCGCTTGCAGGTCGACCGTGTGCAAGCAGCTATTTATGGCGCCGACGTAGTGGCCGCGGGCGTGGCAGTGCAGCTGGTAACGAACGGTGTGAAGGTCGATGAATATCGACCGGCTGGCGCAGAGGATTCTGTGGATATACGCGTGCGCTTCCCCCGGCACGAGCGCGGTATAAAAGCGTTGGAGCGCTTGCGAATTAACACCAACCAGGGGCTGGTGCCAATTTCCAACTTCGTGAGTATGCGGCCAGCACAGGGTGTCGATACTGCTGGTCGGACTAACGGCGTGCCGGTAGAGCGCGTGCGTGCCGAGGTGGAAGAGGGTTATTTTGCCGACGCCAAGTTGCGTGAAATACAGGAATGGATCGATCAACAGACCTTTGACCCAGCCATCGAGATTATTTTCAGGGGCGCGAATGAAGAGCAGAGCAAGTCTATTGCCTTTGTGCAGCTGGCTTTTTTGTTGTCGCTGATGCTGATGTTTGTGTTGCTGGTTACACAGTTCAATAGTTTCTACCAGAGTACGTTGATTTTGCTTGCCGTGGTTATGTCAACTGCGGGAGTGCTGCTGGGTTTAATAATTACCGGCAATGCATTTAGTGCGGTACTCACTGGCGTGGGGGTGGTGGCGCTGGCAGGCATTGTGGTGAACAATAATATTGTATTGATCGATACCTTCAACCATGTCCGCGACCGACACCCGGAATTGAACCAGCGCGAAGTCATTGTGCGCGCTTCCGCGCAGCGCTTGCGCCCGGTGTTGCTTACAACACTGACAACGGTATTTGGATTGTTGCCGCTGGCTTGCGGCTTGTCTGTCAACCTGGTTCACCGTAGCGTGACCGCCAGCGGTTCGATGTCAATGATGTGGGAGCCGCTATCGCAGGCTATTGTATTCGGCCTGTCTTTTGCAACCATACTCACGCTAATTGCAACGCCCGCCATGTTGGCGCTGCCGGTGGCGGGGCGCGAAAAATATGCGGCATGGCAGGCAAAGCGAGATCAGCGAGTCGCGAAAGGCGAGCAAGCGGCAGCCGGTATGGGCGCGCAGGATTCCACCGAAGGAGCGTAAGCCGCTCGCTTAATGTACTTTACAGGGCACGGTCGATATCTTCGGCGCTGTGTCGCTCCGGTACTTGGGCATCTTCGTCTCCCCAAACCCGGTTAACACGTCGCCCACGCTTCGCAGCGGGGCGCTCATGAATCTCGTTGGCCCATCGCTCAACATTTTTGTATGACTTAACATTCAAAAATTCCTGCGCGCTGTAGAGGTCGCCAATTACCAGCATGCCATACCAGGGGTAGGTGGCGATGTCGGCAATGTTGTAGTCATCGCCGCAAAGAAATTTGCGTGAAGCAAGGTTTTGGTCCAGCACATCAAGCTGCCGTTTAATTTCCATTGCGTATCGGTTTATGCAGTATTCAATTTTTTCTGGCGCGTAAGCAAAAAAGTGGCCAAAGCCCCCACCCAAATACGGTGCGCTACCCATTTGCCAAAATAGCCACGACATACATTCAGCACGTGCGGCGGGTGCTGTAGGTAGTAACTCGCCAAATTTTTCGGCCAGGTAAACCAGGATTGCGCCGGATTCGAAAACGCGGGTTGGCGGCGATGTGCTGTTGTCCAGCAGCGCGGGAATTTTTGAGTTGGGGTTGATCTCAACAAAGCCGCTGCCGAACTGGTCACCTTCAATAATGTTAACCAGGAACGCATCGTATTCTGCGCCACTGTGGCCCAGCGCCAGCAGTTCTTCGAGCATAATCGTGGCTTTTACGCCGTTCGGCGTGGCCAGCGAGTACAGCTGCATTGGGTGGTCACCTACCGGCAGGGGTTTATCATGTGTTGCGCCTGCAACCGGGCGGTTGATGCTGGCGAAACGGCCACCGCTTTCGGCGTCATGCTGCCAGACTTTTGGGGGGGTGTACTGCTTGGATTTGCTCACATGAAATCTCGCTGCGTCGTTGAAAATTATGCAGAAAATGTTTTTTTTGAACTGCCGGGCATTTGCCCAGCGCCTATTTTGCCAGCATTGGCAGGGCGCAGCAAAGTCTTGCAAATCGGCGCTGCTCATCGTGTAATGCGCGCCAGTTATTAAAGAGTGGGTAATCGTTGGCTTAGCTGTTTTGTGCTGGCGGCGCGCGAAGGTAGGCCGCGCTTCGATCCGTGAACCCGCGAATACGCAATGCGGCCCGAATTTCCGCGAATTACTGCAGCAGCCACGAATACCCGCAGCAACTCGTAAAGATGCACACGCCTTTACCCGTAGCTAGCAGCACGCACAGCAATATACCTGAAACTATTTACCCGCAACCACAGATGTTCCAGATAGAGGCAATACTCGATGTTTAAAGGTGATGCTATTTCTTTGAAGTCGCTTGAAGGCGGCGTTGTTGAAATGAATTTTGACCTGAAAGGCGAATCGGTCAACAAGTTTAATTCGGTAACGGTACAAGAGCTTGGCAAGGCACTCGATGAACTGGGGTCTGTTAAAGACCTGAAAGGTGTGCTGGTCAGTAGTGGCAAGCCGGTATTTATTGTTGGTGCAGATATCACCGAGTTTGAAAGTACATTCGGTTCAGACTTCGATAAAAAATCCGACCCGAACAATATTCAGTTCAATCGGCTCGAAGACTTGCCGGTGCCTACTGTTGTTGCGATTAACGGCTATGCCATGGGCGGTGGCCTGGAAATTGCGCTGGCTTGCGATTTTCGCGTGATGAGTACTGTTGCCAAGATCGGCCTGCCTGAGACCAAGCTCGGCATCATTCCCGGCTGGGGCGGCACGGTGCGATTGCCGCGCATTGCCGGTGCAGATACGGCGATAGACTGGATTGCATCGGGTGCTGAGCAACGCGCCGACAAAGCCTTGAAAGCAGGTGTTGTCGATGGCGTGGTGGCGCCAGAGCATTTGCATGACGCGGCACTAAAAGTGCTGCACGCCGCTATTGATGGCAAGATGGATTACGCGTCCAGGCGCAAACAAAAAACTGGCCCACTTGGCTTGAACCAGACCGAAGCGATGATGGCTTTTGAAACCTCGAAGGCTTTTGTGAAGGGCCAGGCTGGCCCGAATTACCCTGCGCCGATTGTTGCAATTGAGTGCATGCAGCAAGCTGCGGGCATGGATCGTGCCGGTGCGTTGGATGTTGAAGCCGATGGTTTTATGAAGCTGGCTGGCTCTAACACTGCCAAAGCAATGATCGGCCTGTTTCTTAGCGACCAGTTGCTTGCCAAAAAAGCCAAAGGCTGGGAGAAAAAAGCCGACAAAAAAATTGGCCGTGCTGCGGTGCTTGGCGCGGGCATTATGGGCGGCGGCATCGCCTACCAGAGTGCGCTCAAAGGCGTGCCAATAAAGATGAAAGATATTGCGCAAGAAGGCCTGGACCTTGGGCTTTCCGAAGCGAATAAATTGCTCAGCAAGCGCGTTAACCGCGGGCGCATGAAGGTTGAAAAGATGGGCGAGATTCTTGCCAGCATCGATCCCACGCTTAGCTACGATGGTTTCGACAGCGTAGATATGGTGGTTGAAGCGGTTGTCGAGAACCCCAAGGTCAAGCAAATTGTGCTGGCCGAAGTAGAAAAAGCCGTCAACGCCGATGCAGTGTTGGCTTCCAATACCTCAACCATTTCGATTACACATCTCGCCGAGGCGCTGGAGCGACCCGAAAATTTTTGCGGCATGCACTTTTTTAATCCGGTGCACCAGATGCCGTTGGTAGAGGTCATTCGCGCCGAGAAAACATCCGATACCGCCATTTCCCGCACCGTCGCTTACGCCAATGCACTAGGTAAAAAAGCGATTGTCGTTAACGATTGCCCGGGCTTCCTTGTAAACCGCGTGTTGTTTCCTTACTTCGCAGGCTTTATGGGGCTGATGAAAGATGGCGCAGATTTCCAGGCAGTCGATAAAGTGATGGAGCGCTGGGGTTGGCCAATGGGCCCTGCCTACTTAATGGACGTGGTGGGTATCGATACCGGTGACCACGCCAGTCAGGTCATGGCCGATGGCTATCCCGACAGAATGAGTAAAACCTACACCACTGGCGGCGACGTTATGTACCAGAATGAGCGCTACGGCCAGAAAAATGGTAAAGGCTTTTATGTTTACGAGCTCGACAAGCGCGGGAAACCCAAGAAGCAGGTGTCAGAAGAAACCTACAAGTTGCTAGAGCCACACGTTGACGCACGTAAAGAGTTTGACAAAGAAGAAATTATTGCGCGCATGATGGTGCCAATGGCTACCGAATTGGCGCGCGCGTTGGAAGACGGCATTGTTGAATCGCCGGCAGAGGCCGACATGGCGCTGGTTTACGGCGTTGGCTTCCCGCCATTCCGCGGCGGTGTTTTCCGCTGGATCGACAGCATGGGTATGGCCAACTTCGTTGCCATGGCCGACCAGTACAAACACCTCGGGAAAATCTACGAGGTAACCGATAAACAGCGCGCCATGGCCAAGGCCGGCGAAAATTATTACGCTTAACTGATAGGGTAAAGAGATATGAGTACCAATCCCAGAGATGCAGTAGTAGTCGATTTTGCCCGCACCGCAATGGGCCGGTCCAAGGGCGGCTGTTTTCGCAATACACGCGCCGATGAATTGAGTGCCGAAGTGGTGAAAGGCCTGATGGCGCGTAATGCCGCGATCGATCCTGCAACCATAGATGACCTGATATGGGGCTGCGTCATGCAGCGCGAAGAGCAGGGCTTCAACCTGGCCAGGTTCGTTGGCCTTAGCGCTGGCCTGCCGCACGAAGTGCCTGCACAAACGGTGAATCGCTTGTGTGGTTCGTCGATGTCGGCCATGCACACCGCCGCCGCGAATATTATGGCCGGCATAGGCGACATTTATATTGTTGGTGGCGTTGAGCATATGGGCCACCTTGATATGAACAAGGGCGTTGATCCCAATCCTGAGCTGGGTCGCTCGGTGGCCAAGGCAGCGGGAAGCATGGGTATGACGGCAGAGATTCTGGCCATGCTGCACGGCATCCAGCGCGAAGACATGGACAAATTCTCCGCGCGCTCACACCAGTTGGCAGCAGAGGCGCGTGAAGCGGGCAAATTCGTGGGCGAGATTATTCCGGTTATGGGTCACGATGAGCATGGCGCGCCGTACATGGTTGAGCACGATGAAACAATAAGGCCGGACACTACGGTTGAAGGGCTCTCGGCGTTAAGGCCGGTGTTTAACCCCAGGGGTGGAACAGTTACCGCTGGTTCTTCGTCGCAGGTAACCGATGGCGCATCGGGCATGATTATTATGTCGGCCGAGCGCGCCGCAGCGTTGGGTTTGAAGCCAAAAGCCAAAATCACCGCAACAACGCTCGCCGGCGTCGACCCCTCGATCATGGGTTATGGCCCTGTGCCATCAACCAAGAAGGCGCTTAAGCGACTTGGCATGAATATCGGAGACATCGATTACGTTGAACTTAACGAGGCATTCGCTGCGCAGTCGTTGCCGGTATTGAAGGATCTTGATCTGCTCGACGACATGGACAACAAGGTGAACGTGCACGGTGGCGCAATTGCACTGGGTCATCCCTTCGGCTGTTCAGGTACCCGCATTTCCGGTTCCTTGCTGACAGTAATGGAGCAGCGCGATATGAATGTTGGTATTTCCACCATGTGTATTGGGCTTGGACAGGGCATCTCTACCGTGATGGAGCGCCTGAACTAGCTTGCCAGATGTTTTTTTGTTTCGCCTGCCCGGCCATTTAATCGCAGCTAACCGCAATTAATCATGAGTCGGGTAGGCAAACAGCGCCGATAGTTTTCTCTTCATTCCCCTTTCATTAAACACCCGCTGAAACATGTGCCGCCATTGGTGGAAGCTAATGGTGAACACGTTGTTGCTGTGTATTTGGCCACGGATGCCGTAACGACAAGGGTCGTTCGCATCCTCTTCTACAAAACTGCCAAACAGTTTGTCCCATATAATTAGTACGCCGCCAAAATTTTTGTCAATATATTTGTCGTTCACCGAATGATGTACGCGGTGATGCGACGGTGTATTGAATATTTTTTCCAGCCAGCCCAGTTTTCCAACGGCCTGTGTGTGCACGAAGAACTGGTAGGCCAGGTTTAGTGCCACCACCGCAAACACGGTGTGCGGATCAAAACCCAATAACATCATGGGAGTCCAGAATACCCACATGCCCGCTACCGGGTACATCAAGCTTTGGCGAAACGCGGTAGAAAAATTAAGCCGCGTGGAGCTGTGGTGTACCACATGTGCTGCCCAAAGCCAGTGTACGTTGTGGGAGGCTTTGTGAAACCAGTAGTAAAGAAAATCCTGGATCAGGAAAGCCAGCGCAATAGTGGCAACGCTTAGCTCTATGTCAAAAATGCGGTATTGGTAAATCCAGTTGAACAGGGGCATTAGCACGATTAGCGCCAGCGCATCCGAGGCCTGGTGCATCAATGCCAGCAGTGCATTGGCCAGGCTGTCCCGGACGTCGTAAATTTCGCGCTGGCGACGATATTCCCAGATCACAAAGGCCAGGAATATCGGGCTTAGCGATAGCAGGATGAGTTCAATTGGCATGACTTTATTCGGTAAGCGGCAGGCAGCGTTTGAGGTATCCCGCTATTCTACACCTTATTCAGCTTCGGCCTATTCGGTTGCCCTCGACAGCTTTATCCGTAAAGGATTACACTCGCTTTTTATAAGCTGCTACTTAGCATCATGCACAGCCACATTCGCAGCGCGCTCAAAGCGTATAGACGCAATAGCGTCCGCTGGCGGATCAAGCTGACTTCCGGGCCTGCTTTTTTATGCCGTTCAAGTTCGAAAAATTCCATGCAGGCCAGAATCGCCCGCTGCATTTATCGCGCAGGCAATTTGTTACAGGATTGTCCTGTTCTGCCTTGCTGGGTACCGCGCCGCCAGCATTAGCTGCTTTGGCGGGGCATGCTGCGCCCGCTCTCACCGAAACCCAAACGCTACGCGGCAATAATTTCGCATTGAATATTGATCTTAGGCAAGCAAATTTCACCGGGCGTGTGCGAAGCGCAACTGCAATTAATGGCTCTGTGCCCGCGCCTGTGCTGCGCTGGCAAGAGGGTGAGCGGGTTACGCTGCAGGTTACGAATAATTTACTTTATACAAGCTCAATCCATTGGCATGGCATGATTTTGCCCACGCGTATGGATGGCGTGCCGGGGTTGAGTTTCGATGGTATTGCGCCGGGCGCTACGTTTACTTACCAGTTTGATGTTAAACAGAGTGGCACGTACTGGTATCACAGCCATTCCGGTTTTCAGGAGCAAACAGGATTGTACGGCGCAATCGTTATCGACCCCGCCGGCGAAGATCCCGTTGCCTACGATCGCGATTATGTGGTGATGCTATCCGACTGGTCTGACGAACAGCCCGAAGATATTTATGCCAAGCTCAAGAAAATGAGTCACTACTATAACTTTCGCGAACGCACTGTTGGTGACATCCTAAAAGACATTAAGCATAAAGGCATTGCTGAAACCTGGAAGGCGCGCACCATGTGGAACCAAATGCGTATGAGCGATACGGACATCGCCGATGTAACGGGTTATACCTATACTTTTTTATGCAATGGGCGTACACCCGAGCAGGGCTGGACCGGGGTTTTCAAACCGGGCGAAAAAATTCGGCTGCGTATTATCAACGCAGCAGCGATGACTATTTTCGATTTTCGTATACCTGGTTTAAAAATGAAGGTGGTGGCCAGCGATGGCCAGAATATCGAGCCGATTAGTGTCGACGAGTTTCGTATTGGTGTGGCAGAAACCTATGATGTCATTGTTGAGCCTGACGCAAGTAGCGCTTATACCCTTTTCGCGCAAAGCATCGATCGTACAGGCTATGCACGCGGCACTTTAACGCCCGGCCCTGGTTTGAAGGCAGATATTCCCGCGATGGACCACGCGCCGGTGCTCGGCCATCGCGATATGGGTATGTCGATGCAGGGTATGGATCATTCTGCGCACCAAGGTGGTGGCGATGCGGCGCATGAAAACCATGGTGCAATGAACCACGATGTAATGGATCACAGCTCGATGAACCATGGTGCTATGAATCACGGTGCTATGAATCACGGTGCTATGAATCATGCTGGTCATGCAATGCCTGTCACCAGTGAGCGCAATGCGGGTCTGTCGCCAGCAGGTTATGTCAGTGAAAAGCCAATCACACACTTCGCCTCAGAGTTTGGGCCGCATGTTGATATGCGTGTGGAGCAGGCGCCCAGCGGCTTGACCGACCCTGGCCTTGGTCTGCGTGATCATGCCACGCGCTATGGTCGCCGCGTGTTGCGCTACGCCGATCTCGTTAGCTTGCATCCAACGCGAGACAGGCGGGAGCCACAGCGCGAAATTGAGCTGCACCTCACTGGCAATATGAACCGCTACATGTGGTCGATGAATGGTATTAAATTTGCCGATGCCGATCCAATCATACTCAAGCACGGTGAGCGCGTTCGCTTCACATTAATTAACGACACCATGATGACGCATCCCATGCATTTGCACGGCTTGTGGAGTGAACTTGAAACGGGTGAACCGGATAAAATTCCGCGCAAGCACACTGTGCTGGTTCAGCCAGGTTCACGTATCAGCTACCTGGTTACTGCGGATTCGCTTGGCCGCTGGGCGTACCATTGCCACCTGATGTATCACATGCCCGGTATGTTCCGCGAGGTGCGCGTAGTATGAATTTGATTACGCGCTGTGATTTGGTTGCCGGCGGCTCGTTATTGAAAATAATGTTTCAGGCACTGTTGCCGGTATTATTGTTGATGCCATTCACCGTAACGGCCGCAAGCAAGGATAACCCCTTGCTCGCGATGCTGGTGTTAGAGCAGCTAGAGCAAAGGGCGGTTGATGGCGTAGATCCTGAAGTGCTTGAGGGCGCGGGCTGGCTAGGCTATGACCTGGACAAATTGTGGTTGGATTTCGAGATGCAGCGCGCCGATGGTCAAACCCAGGTCTCGGAGTGGCAGTTGCGTTACAGCAGGGCAATTCTGCCGTACTGGGATTGGCAGCTTGGCCTGCGCCGCGATTTCGAGCCAGGGCCACGACGAAACTGGTTAGCGATTGGCTTGAATGGCCTGGCGCCGTACTGGTTTGAAGTGGATATTTCGCTTTTTCTGGGCAGGTCGGGGCGAAGCGCTTTGCGCGCCGAAGCGGAATATGAGCTGATGCTCACGCAGCGCTGGGCATTGGTGCCGGAAATAGAAGTTAACGCGCATGCGCATAACGATATGAAAACGGGTGTTGGTTCTGGCTTATCAGAAATTGAGGCCGGGCTTCGTTTGCGCTACGAAGTTCGTCGCGAATTTGCTCCCTACATCGGCATCAATTGGGAAAAAGCGTACGGCAATACAAAAAGATTTGAGCGCGAAGCGGGAGAACGAAGCGAGGAGGGTGCGTTGGTGTTTGGCTTGC
The DNA here is from genome assembly GCA_013043705.1 of Pseudomonadales bacterium. Lineage (GTDB taxonomy): Bacteria > Pseudomonadota > Gammaproteobacteria > Pseudomonadales > UBA7434 > UBA7434. Next base: position 24,842 of record JABDNS010000120.1, on the reverse strand, counting down.
GTGCCTGGTTCTAGTAGCCACCGCTCAATTTTTCTGCGTTCATTAGTAAAAACATAATGCGCTAGACCCGAACGCCCGCTTTGGACTACAGTGCGCAGTATGGAGTCCTGGCTTTACACTAATCTGCTTATTTTTATCTACGCCGCGCCAGCGTTGTGGGCGGTTTACCATATCCTGATGTTCAAGCGCGATTACCAGGCAGCGCTTAGCTGGATACTGGCCTGCGTATTCATTCCCTATCTTGGCCCATTCCTGTATTTCCTTTTTGGCATCAACCGGGTGCGAACACGTGCGCGCAAGCTCGACAGGAACTTGTTTATTGTGCCGCGTGAGAAAGGTGTTCGCAAAGCGCATTCAGTCGCTCCCAGCGGTGTTGGCACCGACCAAAGCTTAATCCAGGTTGGGCATAAGGTTTGCGGCCACATACTCATCCGCGGCAATGCTGCGGAAGCGTTGTATAACGGTGAGCAGGCATACCCGCGAATGCTCGACGCCATAGAGAATGCCGAGCACAGCATTTTGCTCTCTACCTATATTTTTAAAGATGATGCCACTGGTATGGAATTTATTGATGCACTGCAGCGAGCGGTGGGCCGTGGCGTTGATGTAAAGGTCTTGCTCGATGGTATCGGTGAGTATTACTCATTTCATAAAGCCTCGGCCATGCTAAGGAAGCGGGGCGTAAATGCCGCTAAATTTTTGCCGCCGCGATTTATACCGCCCAGTTTTTCAATAAACCTGCGTAACCATAGAAAACTATTGTTGGTCGATGAAAGCGAAGCTTTCGCGGGCGGAATGAATATTGGTGCCTATAACCTGAAAAATAATAAGGGCATGCGGGAAGTTACAGATATCAACTTTAGTTTTAAAGGTGCAATAGTCGATGAGCTGATTCAGCTTTTCTACCACGACTGGAATTTCACAACCGGTGGCAAAGCCTCTCCGCCACGACGTTCAAATGTTGCGGCTGTTGGTAATGAACTGTGCCGGCTTATTCCGGATGGGCCAAGCGAAGAATTGGACGCCCTGGCGCTTACCATAAGGGGGGTAATCAGCGCCGCTAAAAACCATATATATATTATGACGCCGTACTTTTTGCCGAACCGGGAACTTGTCTCTGCAATGCAGTCGGCGGCGCTGCGCGGGGTTGCGGTCAATATCGTATTGCCCGAGCGCAGTAATATCCCGGTGGTACATTGGGCCAATCGCAATGTGCTGGAGGAATTATTGTCGGCGGGAGCTTCTGTTTATTACCAACCCAAGCCTTTCTGTCATAGCAAGCTGCTTTGCATTGACGATAGCTACACACTGGTAGGTTCCGCCAACCTGGACCCGAGGAGTTTACGACTTAATTTTGAGCTCGGTATTGAAATATTCTCGACTGCGCTGAATCAACAGTTGTTGGGTCACTTTCGCGACACCATTGCTGTTAGCGAGCCGCTTTTGCTGGCTGACCTAACCGGGCGTGGTGTGTATGCGCGCCTGCGTGATTCGGTTGCGGCGCTGTTTACACCTTATCTTTAGATTTACGCGCAAGGCTCTGCTGTCGCGTAAACGTCGCATAATTAAAATAATAATCAGTAACTTGCGCCGCTTTCGGCTGCTTTTTAAGCGATGGCAATCACCCCCTGCTGGACTATTCTAAAGAGTGATAACGATTCGATATTCCATAGTGGGTTGAAATGCAGTCAATAGTGCAGCGCTGGTTGGCGCAGCTGTGCCATATGTTGCCGGGTGTGCAAAGCGCCGTTGTTGTACTTGGCGATGCGCCCGGGCGTGCGCAGGCGATTGCCCAGCATTGCATTGCCAGCTACCCGCAGGGTACTTCGGCAAACGCTGCGCTGCTTGATGCAGCAGCGCTGGCTTCGCGCCGCGGTGTGCCAACTACCAGCACCTCAAATTCGGCGGTGTCCGGTAATCTGGCGATCGCGCCCGACAATGATTTACTGGTTTCGCACCCGCTGCCGGTGGCTGGCCTGGCAGCATTCCACTTCGAAAATGATATCGAGGCTGCAAGCTGTTCGATTGCGGTGCAGCTCAACGTAGGTGCCGAACATCATGCAGTGGTGAACCAGCTTCTAGGCTGGGGTGCCGCGTGGCTGCAGTTACTGCTTGATACAGCGCAGCCTGCCAACACAGAAACAGTTGATACGCCAGGCGCTGCAACAACAGCTTTGCTAGCGCCGGATGATTTGGCGAGCCTGCAAAAAGCATTTGCCGAAAAATCTCTGCTGCAAGCCGTACCCGTCGTTTGTAACGCACTAAAAAATGCCCTGCAATGCGAGCGCGTTTATATTGCAATCGGCAGCAGCCAGAATGATAAAAGTAAAACGGGCCTGAAGATTGCGGGCATCTCTAACGTCACCCAGTTTGATCGCAGGGTGGCGGCGCTGCAGAAAATTGAAAGCTTGATGCAGGAAGCGTGCAACGAAGGAAAAGCCCTAAACGCTGGCCGCGTGCTTGCCCAGGTGGTGGCCGGCGAAAGCGATTCTGCAAAAAAATACCCTACGGTTTGCTTGCCCCTTCAGTCATTGGGTGAGTCGCTGGGTGCGCTTTGCGTGCAAAGTGCCCAGCCGCTGGGCAATGAAGCGATGCAGCGCCTTGCAGCGTACGCGGAAATACTAGGCGCCTACGTTGGCCTACAACAGTACCGCGAGGCATGGTCATGGCGCGCCACTCGCTTGCGTTTTCATCGCTATTTGCAGCGGCTGCTCGGTGAAGGTTTCTATCGTACCAAGTTGGCCACGGTATTTTCTGTCGCGGCGCTGCTGTTGCTTTTTGCCGTGCCTGGCGATCACCGGGTATCGGCGACCGCCAGCCTTGAAGGGAAAATCCAGCGCGCGGTGGTTGCACCGTTCGATGGCTATATTGCCAGCGCACTGCATAAGGCGGGCGAAACGATTCAAATGGGTGAGGTGCTGGCCGAGTTGGACCAGCGTGAAATTATTCTTGAACGCGCGCGCTGGACCAGCGAAAAAGCCGAGCTATCCAAGCAGTACCGCAAGGCGCTGGCCGAGCGCGACAATGCGCAATCTCAAATTCTAAAAGCACAGATAGCACAAGCCGATGCCAAGCTCGACCTGGTAGCGCAGCAAATGGATCGTGCGCAGTTGTTATCGCCGCTTGATGGCGTGATTATCGATGGTGATCTTTCGTCTTCCCTGGGTGCGCCGGTAGAGCGCGGTGACGTGCTGTTCGAGATTGCGCCACTGAACGAATACCGTATTGTGCTGGATGTTAGCGAGCGCGAAATCCGTGAAGTGCAGGCTGGCCAGCGTGGTTGGCTTTCACTTACCGCGTTTCCCGGACAACGCATTCCCTTTGTTATCGACAACGTCGCCACTGTTTTTGAAGTGCGTGACGGTGAAGTAATTTATCGTACCGAAGCCAGGGTAACGCAGCCGTTGGGTTTTTTGCGTCCAGGCATGCAGGGCAATGCTAAGATTTCGGTAGCTTCGCGCAGCTATGCTTTTATCCTGTTCCATGACATGGTCGAGTGGATTGGTCTTAAGTTGTGGACACTGTTGCCGTGAGTGAAATGGTGCAGGATCCCTGGCAGCAAATCGCCGATACGCGGCCGTTCTTGCACAATCATGTTCGCATATTTGAGCATCAGTATCGCCATGCAACCTGGTATGTGATTAGCAATTCCCTTGCGGCTAGTTATTTCCGCTGCGATGAATTTTCCAAACTATTTCTTGAGCAACTCAATAGCGTAAAAACGGTAGGCGAGGCGTTCGATGCCGCCAGGGTACAACTGCCCGACCTGGCACCCGATACTGCAGAAATCATTCGCTTGTTGGCGGCATTGCGTGAGGCCGACATGCTCGCCGGCTTGCCTGAGGTAGAAGAGCAGGGTGCTGCGACTTCAGCGGGCACCGCAAAAAAGCCATCACCGTGGCTGCAAGCCATGTTGCGCCCGCTGGCGGTAAAGATACCCCTGGTCGACCCCGACAAATGGCTGGGCTGGCTCGCGCCCAGAAGCAAAGCGGTGTTTGGCGTGCCGGCGATTGCATTGGCCTGCGTGCTTGCGGTGTGGGCCTCATTGTTGGCGATGAGTCGTTGGCCGGAACTTGTGGTGCACTTCGAGTCGCGCTTTATGGATTGGGGCAACGTTTTGTTGCTGTGGTTTATCTACCCGCTATTGAAAGGCGCACACGAATTGGGTCATGGCCTGGTCGCCCGGCGCTGGGGTGCCGAAGTCCATGAGATGGGCCTGATGTTCCTGGTTTTGATGCCTGTTCCCTACGTTGATGCATCATCGAGCAGCACTTTCGCAAACAAGTATCAGCGCATGGCGGTGGCAGCCGCCGGTATTGTCGTTGAGCTGTTGTTGTCGAGCATTGCGCTGATTGCCTGGGTCTGGCTGGAACCAGGTACATTGCGCGATGCGATGTTTAATGTCGCTTTTATCGGCGGTATAAGTACGCTGCTGTTTAATGGTAACCCACTGCTGCGTTTCGACGGCTACTATGTTTTTTGTGATGCCATAGAAATACCCAACCTTGGCACGCGCTCCAATCAGTATCTTGCTTACCTGTTCAAGCGTTATGCCGTGGGCATTAGTGGGGCCAAAACGCCAGTCTCCAGCCGCGGTGAGCGACGCTGGTTTATAAGCTATGGTATTGCGGCATTTATCTACCGATTGTTTATTTCGTTCACCATTGCACTCTACATTGTTGGAAAGTTTTTTATCTTCGGTATTGTGCTAACGGTGTGGATGCTTTTCTTGCAGTTCGTTATGCCGCTTATTAAAGGGCTTAAAAAAATCGCACCCGAAGTGGCGGCCCAGGCCAAGTCAACCAGGATGAAAGCAGTTTGTGCGGGCATTGCCGCTTCAGTTTACCTGCTGTTTTTTGTGATTCCGCTACCACACAGTACACATGTGGCTGGCGTTATTGAGTTGGGCGACCGTGCGCCAGTGCGAAGTGGCGCAGATGGTTTCATTGCACATATCATTGCCCATGATGGGCAAAAAGTCAGCGAAGGCGATATCTTGCTCAAGCTTGAAGAGCCAGGCTTACAGTCGCGCTTGCAACTGGCAAAAGCCAGGTTGTACGAGCTTAAAGTCAGGCACCAGTCGCTACTGGTTGCCGATTTGAACGCAGCGGCACAAGTGGTTGATGAAATACGTGGTGCACGGGCGGAGTACGAAGACCTGGAGCGTCAAAGCCGTAGCCTGGAAATCAAGGCGCAACGCGATGGCTGGTTGTCGCTTGGCTCGGCAGCGGATTTACCCGGGCGCTTCGTCAAACAGGGAGACCTGCTGGGTCACGTGGTCGATTTAAGGCAGGTTCGGGTACGCGTGGCGGTTGAACAAAATGACGTTGATGATGTGCGCCGACATACCAAGCGAGTAGAGGCTCGCTTGCAAAGCCAGCCCTTCAAAAGCGTTGCAAGCAACAGCGTTTCTGAAGTGCCAATGGCTACCAACGCATTGCCGAGCCCGCTGTTAGGCAGCAAATATGGCGGGCGTATACCGGTTGATGCGCGCGACGAGCAGGGATTGAAGGCAATCTATGAAGTTTTCCAGTTCGATGTCGAATTGCCCGCACTCTCGCAGGACGCCTATCTTGGCAAGTTGGCGGAACTTCGATTTGTTCATACAGAACAAGCAGTTGGTATTCGCCTATGGCGTCATCTTCAATTATTGCTGACCCGGCAGCTGGCCGGTTAGCTTTGGGCTCGCCTGCTTATGCTAACTGATTGTTTTTCTTTGTGACCCATTGAAACACAAGCATTTTTCTAAGAAATCGGTACCAAAAACAAAAAATATTTTCGCAAGCAGATTGTGCGCTGCTTCGCGTTTTTCTTGCGTGACCACGCAGCTAATTTGTGAGCAATAGCTATAGTTAAAAAAGCAACTCATAGAGGTGGGGCACCGTGTTTTTCATTCAAAAAAATCATCAGAGATATCTTTCAATCGCTGTACTGATCGGTATCAGTGCAGTTTCGGTCGCACAGCAGGGCTCGCTGGACGAGCCTTCGCTTGCTGCTGCGTCCATGCCGCCGGTGGATTGCGTGGTCAGCCCGCACAAGGTTATCGATTTGTCCAGCCCGGTGCCGGGCGTGGTTGAAAACCTGCTTGCAGAGCGCAGTGATTACGTTGACGAAAACCAGGTGGTTGCCACCTTGGCTTCGCGTGTTGAGCAGGCTTCAGTTGCATTAGCCAAAAAACGCGCTGAAATTGAAGCTGAAGTTTACCTCGAGCAAATCAACCTGGATTTTGCCGAGCGCCAGCAAAAGCGTATCGATATGCTGTACGACACTGATGCGGTTTCCTACCAGAACAAGGACGACGCTGATCGCGAGGTTGAGCTATCTACCTGGAAACTCCAGCAAGCACGCGACCTGGTTAGCGTACGCAAGCTGGAACTTAATCGTGCCTACCAGCAGTTAGAGCAAAAAACTGTGCGCTCGCCGATTTCCGGATTCGTAGTACAAACCTTCAAAGCCCAGGGCGAATACGTGGAAGACCAGCCGGTTGTTCGTATCGCACAGCTGGATCCATTGAAAGTAGATGCGATCGTTCCCATCGATATGTTTGGTGATGTAGAAGTTGGCATGGTTGCCAAGGTGCGCCTTGAAACATTAAGCCTACCCACACAGGATGCCACTGTAACCATCGTCGACAAAATGGGCGATGCGGCCAGCGGCACTTTCGGTGTGCGCCTGTCACTGCCTAACCCGGAAAATAAAATTCCTGCAGGCCTCAAATGCGACCTGAACTTCCTCCCCGTTGAGAATATTGCCGATGTGGATAGCGAAGTAGAGCAAATGGATTCAAACGTTCATAGCAATCAAAAAGAGACGCCGGCAACAGAGGCGTCCGACATTGCGCCAGCATTGGCGCAACAGACCATGGTGGAGGGGAACCATAACCGCGAAAGCTTTGCAGCACTTTCGCCTTAATGCGCGTATTGCGTAGAACCCGAAGCGAGTTGTATCGGCCATGAACCCACGTCGCCCCCTCTCCGGCCACGGATCCCTCCGTGCGCTTATCCAAAAATGTAGCCGCGCCACGCACAATAGACTTTATGTGCAAGACCAGGCGCATACGGTGTTTGAGCGGCTCGAGCCGCGCGTATTATTGTCGGCCGATGTGCTGGGCGGTATAGCAGCGAACGACTTGCTGCATGAAGACTTGGCTCATGCGAATGTGGGGCTGGACAATCAAAGTAATCTGGAAGACCTGGTTGCGCCATTCCTGCTGAACAACAGCAAACCCGGTGAAGATATTGCCGCGTCCGAAGCGGTTGACCTTGCATCGCTTGCCGATTTGTACAACGACGTTGCGAATTTCGATTTTAGTGCTGGCGGGGATGCTCAAAACGCCAACCAAAACAGCAGCGATGCACTGGCCGCGCTGCTGCCGGAGTTGAACGATCCGGATTTTGCGCGCCAGGAAATTATTTTCGTGGACGCTGCCACGCCAGATTACGAGCAATTGTTGCGGGGCATCGCCAGTGATGCCGGCGACACGCAGTACATCGTATTCCTGCTTGACGACACAAAAGACGGCGTCGAGCAAATTGCCGACGTGCTGGGTAATTACAGTGGCCTCGAAGCCATTCACCTGGTTAGCCACGGTGAAGCTGGCGCTATTGCGCTTGGCAACGGTGTTCTGGACGCCGAGGGTATTGTCGCCAGCAATGAAGCGTTAATAACATGGGGTAGTGCGCTATCGGAAGGCGCCGACCTGATGATTTATGGCTGCAACCTCGCCGCCAGCGATGCCGGGCAAGCCATGCTCGCTTCCTTGGCCACGGTGACCGGCGCCGATGTAGCGGCCAGCGATGACTTAACCGGTGCGGCCAGTCTTGGCGGCGACTGGGACCTAGAATACCAAACTGGCAACATTGAAACACAAGTGGCGTTTAGTGCCAGCTTCCAGCAGCAATGGCAGGCCACACTCGATATCTTCACTGTTAACACCTTTGCCGATACGGTAGATATCAATCCCGGCGACGGCGTAGCACTGGATGCGGGTGGCAATACTTCGCTTCGCGCAGCCATCATGGAAGCTAATGCGCTGGGCGGGGATGATGTGATTGAGCTGGCTGCTGGTACCTACACGCTGGCCATTGGCGGTACTGGCGAAGACGACGCAGAACAGGGCGACCTCGACATTAGCAGCGACATTACCATCGTAGGCGCCGGTTCTACCAATACAACAATCAATGCCAATGGCATCGACCGCGTTTTTCACGTGAAGAGTAACGATGCCGGTCTCACGCTGCGCGACCTGACTGTTACAGGCGGTAGCGCGCCCAGTGATAAAGGCGGTGGTATCTGGGTGGATGATGGCAACGCAGAATTTGAAGGTGAGCGGATTGTTGTTACCGGCAACACAGCGAAGGAAGGCGCGGGTATTTATTCCGATGGCGACATCCAGCTGACGGATTCCACCATTTCAAGCAATAACTCCACGACAATTACGGACAGCGGCGGCGGCCTGTACCTGCGGGCGAACAGCCTGCTTGAAAACGTCACCATCAGCGGTAACAGCGCCGGCCACGGCGGCGGCATTTATCACGATGGCGGCGTACTGGATTTGACCAATGTGACCATTAGCGGCAATACGGCCACAGATACCAATGCGTCTGGCGGTGAAGGCGGCGGCATCTACAACAATGGCGTACTGCAGATGCAAAACGTGACCATCGCTTCCAACCATGCGGTGGGATTTGGTGGCGGTATCGCCAACTACGACAGCGTCGCGCTGGGTAACACAATCATTGCCGACAACACGGCCGGTGGCATGCAAAAAGACGTGTCCGGGTCTTTTTCAAGCGATGGCACCAACCTGGTGGAAAACACCACTGGCAGTGGCGGCAGCTTCTCTACCGACATCATTGCCGATCCCAACCTTGGTGCGCTGGCCTTTAACGGCGGCATCGTACAGACCCATGCGTTTGCGGGGGCTAGTCTGGCCGTTAACAATGGCAGCAATACGCAGACCATGGACTCGCGCGGTTATGTGCGAGGCGATGGCTCGGCAGACATCGGGGCATTCGAACAGGGCGCCACGCCAAACAACGCGCCGGTAACTGCGAATCCGATAGCAGACCAGAGCACGCTTGAGGACGCTTTTTTCGACTTCACGATTCCTGCCTCGACTTTCAGTGACGCTGAAAGCGATCCGCTAACTTTCACGGCGAAGCCCGTTGACGGGTTGACGCTGCCTTCCTGGTTAAATTTTGATGCGACGCTGGGGCGATTCTACGGCACGCCTCTAAACAGTGACGTGGGGTCCATCGCTATCGAAGTACTTGCCAATGACAGCAAGTCAGCAAGCAATGCTTATTCCGCATTTAACCTGACTGTGGTCAACACCAATGACGACCCGGTGCTGCAAAATTCGATACCTAACCAGGTCGCCACGGAGCATGTGCCGTTCAGCTTCAAGTTTGCGGCGAACACTTTTAACGATGTAGACCAGGGCGACACGCTTACCTACTCGGCACAGGTGCAGGGAGGTAGCGCGCTGCCTGCGTGGCTAAATTTCGATGCCGGCGCAAGGCAGTTCAGCGGCACGCCAGGGTTTGCGGATATCGAAACGTTGACGATTGAAGTTACTGCGGACGATAGCGGCGGCGGCACCCTGCCGGTCGCGACTTTTGATATTGTCGTCAGTGACAATGCCGATCCCGGCGTCAACGCGGGTATAAGCAACCAGGCCGCCACGGAATTTGTGCCATTTAATTTCGTGGTGCCGAACAATGCGTTTGCCGAGCCAGAGGCTGAGAGCCTTAGCTATGCAGCGCAGCTCCCGGGCGGCGGCACGCTGCCTGTCTGGCTGAGTTTTAACGCGGGGACCAAGACTTTTTCAGGCACACCAGACACCCCGGATATTGGCACGGTGACAATCGAGGTTATCGCCAGCGACCCGCACATTGAAAATACGCCTGCCTCGACAACCTTTGATATTGTTATTGCCGATAACTCGGCGCCAACAGCGGCAAATGTTATTCCCAATCAGAGCGCGATCGAATTCAACGCCTTCAGCTATACGTATCCAGCCAATACCTTCAGCGACGTTGATGGCGATGCACTTTCATATTCGGCTCAGCTCGCAGGTGGAGGCGTACTGCCTTCATGGTTGAGCTTTGATTCTGCAACCAGGACGTTCAGTGGCACACCGGGCGCTGCCGATGTCGGTTTGTTGAATCTTGAGGTCATTGCCAGCGACGGACATGTGAATAATTCTGATGCGATCGCAACATTCAGCATTGATGTTAATGCCCGTTCAATCGAGATGGTATGGGTAGACCAGGCTGCTGGCAAAATACAAGCGGCGGATCTTGGTGGTAACAACACCTCTGACCTGGTCACGGGTCTCACCAGCCCGCTGAGCGTGGCGGTGGATATCCAGGGCGGCAAAGTGTATTGGTCAGATGACGTGCTCAATAGTATCCAGCGTGCAGACCTGGATGGCTCAGGCATTGAAACCATTGTCAGTGCGGTGCCGGGGACCGTTGCAATCGACCTGGACCTCACCAACGGAAAAATCTATTGGGTTGAAGGTGGTGGTGGCGAAGCCAAGCGAGCCAACCTCGATGGAACGATGATTGAAAGCATCCTTGGCAGCCCTTCAGTGCCCAGTGGCATCGTGCTGGATGTAGACAACGACAAGCTCTACTGGGCCGATCCGACGGTCAACAGGATCAAAGTAACCTCTCTCGACGGCCTTGGCACATCAAATCTTGTTAGCAGCGGCGTGGGTTCATCGGCTGATATCGCGCTGGATCTTGTGGCTGGACAGCTTTACTGGTCGGATGACATTACCGGCACGATCAAGCGCGTCAATACCGACGGCACTAACCTGACAACCGTGGTTAGTGGCTTAACCGCTCCCTATGGCCTGGCCGTGGACGGTGCTGCCGGCAAGCTGTACTGGAGTGATGATGGCACTGACCAGATTTACCAGGCCAACCTTGACGGATCCGGCGTGACCGCAGTTGTAACAGGGGTCGTTACTCCGCGCGACGTGGATATTATCGATGTTGCGAACATTAATGTCGCTCCAGTAGCCAGCGACGATCCGAACTATTCAACCGGTCAGGATAATACGCTGGTGGTTGACGCAGCAGATGGGCTATTAGCCAACGATTTTGACGGCGATCCGATGTCTGCCTGGGTGGTTGACGGCCCGTCCAACGGCGTACTGAAACTTGTGCCGACCGGATTCGTAAACGAAATCGCAATTGCGCCCTCAGGAGGCATTGATACGAACGTAGCTTGGTCGCCAGACGGAAGCAAGCTTGCCTTTGTTTCTGATCGTTCGGGTACCGAAGAAATCTGGATAGTCAATTCAGGTGGTAGTGACCTGACCCAATTGACAAATCACGGCACTGGCAATGTAGGGTTACCGAGCTGGTCCCCGGATGGAACGCAGATTTCCTTTCACTCCAATCTGGCAGGCAACGACGACATTTATGTTGTCGATGTGGCAAGTGGAGGTATCGGCACGCAGGTAACCACCAATGGTTCGACTGAGATACAGGCGGTGTGGTCACCCGATGGCAGCACGATTCTTTTTGTATCCGATGCCGATGGTGATTTCGAAATCTATTCCGCGCCTTCTACAGGAGGGAGTGCTAACAAGCTTACCGACAATACTTTTAATGACAGGTATGCGCGCTGGTCTCCCGACGGCAGCCAGATTGTTTTCACCAGCAATCGGGATGGCGGCGAGTTTGGCTTGTACATCATGAATGCCGATGGCACGGCCCCAACGCTACTTTATGACTCGCCCGCGCATGACAGGGCACCTGCATTCACCCCCGATGGTGGCAGGGTTATATTTCATTCCAGCCAGGATGGCGACAACGAAATCTATCTGGTCAACACCGATGGTTCGGACTTGCAGAAATTGACCAGCAATGGAGGCTTTGATGACAAGGTGCCCAGTTTTTCTCCCGACGGTACCCGGGTTGCCTTCACTTCAAATATCAGCGGGAATTATGAGATCTACGTTGCCGACATCGCTTTTGATGGAAGCTTTGAATACATTCCTGATGCAGGTTTTACCGGGCCAGAAACGTTTACCTACCGCGCTAATGATGGGGCCTTAGATTCGAACATCGCCACCGCAACAATCAGCGTCAGTACGGCGGCAACGCCTGAGTTGTGGATGTCGGTGGATGGCATTGCGAACGATAACAATACGACATCATTCGCGTCCAATGACATTGTTTCTTTTGCTGATCCGGGCCTGCAGCTGGAATACGGTGATGGCAACCAGGTGACGCCCACCGATGGAACCTTTGTCAACGAACTGTCTCTGTCCGACAATGTCCGCGCTTTGCACGTTGTCAGCAGCAGCGTGACAGTGGAAACTTTTGTGGGCGGTGCTGCCGGCACCTATGATCTCCAACCCGGCCAGATAGTTGTCTCGATGCGGTCCGACGTATCTGTACCAGCGGTAGGAGGTGGCTTGATCGCGGTGGGAAACACCGATTTGCTTGTCTATACGCCTACAACCGGAGAATACGAGTTTCTTCTGGAAGACGCCGTGATGAAAGCGGATGGAACCACGCCCGCCAACATTCACGCCGTGACGATTGTAGAAAGCGCGGTAACCGTTGGCGTAGATACCAATCTTGCAGCCGGTACCTACCTGATTGCCCGGTCAGACCCTGCTGTGCATGCAAATATCGTTACTTACGATAATCTTAATGGTGAGCAAAATCTTTTACTCGGCGTGGATTTTATGAGTGACGCCAGTAAACAAATACAGGGCCTTGAGCTCGTAGAAGTCGATAGCATCATTGGAGGTGTAAATGTTAGCCAGGGCACGCTGCTGGTGACGATGAAGACCAATAGTGCCAATGACCCGATCACCGTCGGAACTGCGGGTGAGACGCAGGTTACTGCCGAGCAGACGGATGTTATCGCGCTGAAAATAAATGCAACAGAACTCGATAGCGTTGCGAATACGATTGTCGATGCGCAGGTCTTGTTCGATGGGTCTGATGTTGCGTTGACTGTCAGCAACGGAGGGAACGCGAGCTCAATTAATGCGCTTTCTTTTTATGAGCCTGGCATGGCGACTGTGCCGAACAAGGATCCAGCACTGGGCAGCCCCATAGCTGACCAGGTCGCCGTTGAGGACAGTCCATTCAGCTTTACTTTCGCAGTCGACAAGTTTGGCGATGCCGATGGCGATGCGCTTTCCTACAGTGCGCAGCTCTCTGGCGGCGGTGCATTGCCAGCCTGGCTGACTTTTGATGAGGCTGCGCGCACATTCAGTGGTACGCCGTCCAATAGTGATGTTGGCTTTATAGATGTTGAAGTGATCGCGGATGACGGCAAGGGAGGAACATCCGCCAGTGATACATTCCGGATTACAGTTGACGGCGTGAACGATGCGCCCACGCTGTCAACGCCCCGAGCGGTCTTTATAAACGAGATTCACTACGACAATGTCGGCATTGATTTCGGTGAGTTTGTTGAAATCGCGGGTGTCGCAGGCACTGATCTCAGCGGTTGGAGTATTGTTCTTTACAACGGTTTCGATGGATCTGTATACCATACTGAAACTCTCTCCGGGTTTATTCCGAATGAAACGATGGGATTCGGTGCGGTCGCTTGGCTGCCAAGTGGGACGGACCAGATCCAGAATGCGACCAGCGGCAACCCCGATGGCATTGCATTGGTAGACAATCGCGGCAACGTGATGGAGTTTCTTAGCTACGAGGGCAGTTTTGTCGCCGTGGAGGGTCCGGCGACGGGCATGGCCTCGACAGACATCGGCGTATTTGAAGGCGGGCTATTGACGCCTGTGGGGGCTTCGCTTCAGCTGCAAGGCCCGGGCGCTACATTTTCCTGGGGGGCTGGAGCGATTGATTCCCCCGGTTCACTCAACGCAGGGCAGGATCTAAGCAATTTTGCGCAAATTACGCACCAAAGCGTTCCAGAGGACGGCACGCTAGTATTCAGCGCAGCCAATGGTAATGCCATTGATGTCGATGATGTAGACGTAGCGCAGAATACTTCTGGTGCGCTGACGATTCAGCTCACGGCCAATCGCGGCACGCTGACGCCGGGTGATGTCTCCGGCTTGTCCAGCATTTCGGGCGTCGGTACATCAACTATAACCATGACGGGCAGTGTTGCCTCGCTAAACACGGCACTCGATGGTTTGGGCTACAAGGTCGACCAAAACTATTTTGGCCCCGCCCAGCTTGGCGTCTTTGTCAATGACAACGGTAACTCCGGTAGCGGTGGTGCTCTACAAACCGGCGGCGTGGTACATATTCTTGTCACTCCGCAACCTGATAACCCAACGGTCGAAAACGCAATCGCTGACCAGTCCGCGATTGAAGATACCGCATTCAGCTTTACGTTTAACGCCAACAGCTTTGGCGATGCCGATGGCGATACCCTGACTTACTCGGCTACATTGAGTGGCGGCGCGGCGCTGCCAACCTGGCTGAACTTCGATGCAGCAACGCGCACCTTTAGCGGCACACCGCTGAACGGCGATGTCGGCTTTATTGATGTGGAAGTGACTGCGGACGACAGCCAGACCGGTTCAACGCCGGCCAGCGATGTATTCCGCATTACCGTGGGCAACAGCAACGATAATCCGACGGTGCCCAACCCGATCGCCGACCAGCTCGGTTTTGCGCATGACGCTTTCAGCTTTACCTTTGCGGCCAATACTTTTGCAGACGCAGATGCCGATGAACTGACTTACAGCGCACGGCTCGCTGGCGGCGGTTCGCTGCCAACCTGGCTCAACTTTGATCCGGCCACGCGAACCTTCTCCAGTGCAGAGCCAGGGCATGATGCGATTGGCACTATCGATATAGAAGTCAAAGCCGATGACGGTGAAGGTGGTTCGCCGGCGGTCGATACATTCCGCCTTACCATCGATCACCGTAACGATGACCCTACGGTAGACAACCCGATACCAGACCAGGCTGCCACCGAAGACAGCGCGTTTAGTTTCACCTTCGCCAGCGATACCTTCGGTGACTTTGAAGGGCAGGCACTAAGCTATACGGCAACGTTAGCAAATGGTGATCCGTTACCGGGCTGGCTATCGTTTGATGCGGCGACACGTACCTTTAGCGGCACGCCGCTGCAGGTTGACGTGGGCGATATTGATATCGAAGTTGTCGCAGATGATGGCGCTGGCGGCACAGCTGATGACAGGTTTGGGATCAGTATTAGCGATGCCAACGACGATCCATTGGTAGCGAACCCTATTCCTGACCAGCCGGCAACCGAGGACAGCGCATTCAGCTTCGTCGTGCCGGCCAATACATTCAGTGATGAAGACACGGGCGATACGCTAAGCTACTCGGCCACGCTGGCCGGTGGCGGCGCACTGCCGGGCTGGCTGTCGTTTGATACCGCTACGCGTACGTTCAGCGGAACACCCTTGAACGACGATGTCGGCTTTATCGATGTGGCAGTCAGCGCCGATGACGGCAATGGCGGTACACCTGCAGCCGACACATTTCGTATAAGCGTTGCCAACAGCAACGATAATCCAACGCTGGATAACGCCATAGCCGACCAAGCGGCCAGCGAAGACGCGAAGTTCAGCTTTACGTTCAACGCCAATACCTTTGGTGATGTTGATACCGGCGACAGCCTGGCTTACTCGGCCACGTTGAGTGGCGGCGGCGCGTTGCCTGCCTGGCTGAACTTCGATCCAGCGACCCGCACCTTCAGCGGCACACCTTTGAACGGCGATGTCGGCTTTATTGATGTGGAACTCACCGCCGACGACGGCCAGGCTGGCTCAACACCGGCCACCGATACGTTCCGCATAACCGTGGGCAATACCAACGATGCACCAACCGGTAAGGTTGCTCTATCCAGTACCAACCCTGGAGCTGGTGACGTGCTGTCTGCAACCATTAGCATTGCCGACGACGATGGCATGGGCGCACTGAATTACCAGTGGCAGCGCAACGGTGTAGATATTGTTGGTGAAACTTCGGCAACCTATACCATTGCAAAAGCAGACATCAATTCGTTTATTACGCTAGTGGTCAGTTACACCGATGACGCAGGCCAGGATGAGTCGGTAGCAAGTAATAAAGTTGCTGTTTTTGCGCCGGTGGTTATCGAGCCCGAGCCTCCAAAGCCGGAGATAAAACCTGAAGTCGAGCCAGCGCCTGAAACAGGTGGCGAAACGGAAGTAGAAGACAATAGTGAACAGCCGGAAGTTGCTGCAGAACCCGAAGGTGAGTTTACCGATTCTTACGAGGACGGGTTTTCAGACGATGATTCGGTTTCTATTAAAGATGAAGATTCAGGCAATGGAATTGACGCCGATTTTGCAGCGGATTCTGAACAGGGCATCGAGGCGGCACAGTATCTTGATATCGATAATGAATTTAAGAGCGTTGAACAAACCGCATTGAACGTTGAGTTGGTACGTTTACAGAATACCTATACGCCGTTTAGCGATCCACTGACGCTGGTACAGTTCAACGGCTTTGTTGATGCGGTAGACAAGATGCGCGAGAACATTGTTGAAAACGCATTGCAGAGCGCGCCCGTTATCGGCAGTACCTTCGCAGTTTCAGCTGGTATGTCTGCAGGCTACGTGGCCTGGTTGGCGCGTAGCGGAGCGGTTCTCGGTAGTGTGATGTCGGCGATGCCCATGTGGCGCTTCATCGATCCATTGCCGGTGCTGAATAACCTTGGCGACGATGAAGGCGATGGCGAATCGCTAGAGGCGATCATTGACAAATCATCTGCAGCTGAAGGTGAAGAGCCTGAAGCAGACGATGAAAGTAGTTAAACGAAACGCCGGTAGTGAAATACCGGGAGTGAATTGGGGGAAAACCGGATGATCAATTTCATCCTTCGGCCGATCAGGGCGATACTCAACGCGCAGAGCGCCAAGTTCAGGATTGCACTGGGCCAGGCCAGTATTATTGTCAGCTTGATGCTGGTGGCCGCTTTCGCAGGACTAGTTCCCGACAGGACAGGGGCGATTCTGGAAGGCCGCGCGGCAATGGCCGAGGCGATTGCTGCCAACAGTTCGGTTTTTATTACTCGCTCGGACTTGCGCAGGGTTGAAGCCAACCTGAACCTGATTGTGCAACGCAACCCCGATCTGCTCTCAGCCGGTGTGCGCAATGCGAGCGGGAAAATTCTTGCGGATGTCGCCAACCACAAGATGCACTGGGAGCCCATTGAAGCAAATACCTCAACCCAAACCCAGCTGCAGGTGCCCATCCTCGAACGCGGCAAGCTCTGGGGCTCGATTGAGCTGCGCTTTCGCCCGGCGGCACCCATTGGTGACTGGTCTTTTTTCCGGCAACCGCTAGTCGTGCTTATAGCAAGCATCGGTGGTTTGAGTTTTTTCTGCTTCTACCTGTATTTGGGCATCATGCTCAAGCACCTCGATCCCAGCCAGGCGATTCCAGATCGAGTGCGTTCGGCGCTGGACACCATCGCTGAAGGCTTGTTGGTGCTCGATGCCAAACAAAACATTGTATTGGCCAACTCCGCGTTTGAGTCGCTTGTAGATAGCGAAGCGGACGCGCTGGTCGGGTTGCGCATCGCCGATTTCGAGTGGCAGCTAGAGAACAACGAAAGCCCGGCGGCCGATGAGTGGCCCTGGTATCAAGCGATGCAGGATGCCACATCCCGTTTGGGTGTGATCGTCAAATTGCCAGACCAGAGTGACGATGGCAAGACGCGTACCTTTATGGTGAATTGCTCGCCGGTGATGGCGGATGGCGAAGTTGCAAAGGGCGTCCTGGTTAGCTTTGACGATATTACCGAACTTGAAGAAAAGGAAGTGCAGCTGCGCCTGTCCATGCAAATGGCCGAAGACGCCAACAAGGCGAAGAGCGATTTCCTGGCCAATATGAGCCACGAAATTCGTACACCAATGAATGCGATTCTTGGTTTTACCGAGATTCTGAAACGAGGCCAGGGCAAAACGGAGGAGGAGAGCATCAAGTACCTGAATACGATTTCCTCCAGCGGCGAGCACCTGCTTGGCTTGATCAACGATATTCTCGATTTGTCGAAGGTCGAGGCTGGCCGCATGGATATGGAAATAATTGATTGCGAACTGCATAAGGTTATCCACGAAGTTACTCGCATCATGCAGATCAAGGCACAGCAGAAGAATATTTCACTTGAGTACTGTCCGCGCGGTTCGCTACCGGCTTCTATTCATTCGGACCCGTCGCGTTTTCGCCAGATGCTTACCAACTTAGTGGGTAATGCCATCAAGTTTACTGAAGAGGGTGGCGTAAGAATTGTTACGCGTTACCAGGAGTCGCCCGAGGGCAATAGCATCCTGGTCGAAGTCAGTGATACCGGTATCGGCATGACCCAGGAACAGGCCGACAATGTATTTAATCCGTTTACCCAGGCCGATACGTCGATATCGCGTCGCTTTGGCGGTACCGGGCTTGGATTAACGATCAGTAAAAAGTTTGTCGAGGCGCTGGGTGGCAGCATTTCAGTGCGCAGCAAGCATGGTGAGGGCTCGACCTTTATCCTGGATATTCCCACCGGTGATGTGAGCGGTGTACCGCTATTGTCGCCGAGCGAGTTGCTGGACGAAGGCTCACAAAGTGAAGAAGCAGCCAACGTAAACTGGGAGTTCCCGGACTCGCGTGTGCTAGTGGTTGACGATGGCCCTGAAAACCGCGAGCTGCTCCAGGTTGTGCTGGGCGATCTTGGTCTTACTATCGACACCGCTGAAAATGGCTTGGTTGGTACCGAAAAAGTTGCCGCTAATGACTACGACATCGTGTTGATGGATATTAATATGCCGGTGATGGATGGTATGCAAGCGGTTGGCGTGTTGCGCGAGCGCGGCTACGACAAACCGGTTTATGCGTTAACCGCCAACGCAATGAAGGGCACTGAGCAGGAGTGTATCGGAGCGGGCTTCACGGGTTATATGGCCAAGCCTATCGTTATCGACAAGCTGATTGCGCTGATGGTTGAGACGCTGGGCGCAACACCGGCAGCGGCTAAACCGAGCGCGCCGGCAGCAATGCCAGTTGCCAATGGCGCCGCATCGGATGTGCCAGCACCAGAAGCTACAGCCCTGGATCCGGTTCGCTCCAAACTGCTAGACAGCAACGACAAGTTCCGCCCAATCGTCGAGAAGTTTGTTGTTCGCCTTGGCGACCAGGTCGAAGCATTCGAGCAAAGCTGGGATGCCAAAGATTACGGCAAACTGGCCGACCTTGCGCACTGGCTTAAGGGGTCTGGTGGTTCGGTTGGCTTCGACCAGTTTTCTGCGGTTGCGGCTGAGCTCGAAGTGCAGGCCAAGGCCGGCAACGAGGTGCACTGCGCCGAGTTGATTACCGAAATCCGCAGCAAGTACGAACGCATTGATGTGAGCGAGCGCAGCGCAGACCAGGCGGCGATTGCAAAGGCCAGCAAGCCTG
The DNA here is from genome assembly GCA_013043705.1 of Pseudomonadales bacterium. GTDB lineage: Bacteria > Pseudomonadota > Gammaproteobacteria > Pseudomonadales > UBA7434 > UBA7434. The sequence goes on along the minus strand of JABDNS010000120.1, from coordinate 5,445 downwards.
TACGCGCAGCCAAAGCGCCTGCCGCGACGTTGAAATCTTCATTACCCACATCAAATGCCAAGTTTTGCAATATCGTGCGGAAGTTTATCGAGCGGCTCGACGAACAGCTCGATACCCTACACCTAGCGGTCTCCAAATCCGATTTCAATGAAATTGCTAACCTGGCGCATTGGCTTAAAGGCTCTGCGGGCAGCGTTGGCTTTGCCGCGTTCACAGAGCCGGCTGCGGAGCTGGAACAGGCGGCCAAGGCCTGCGATTCGGGCGATATAGCGCAGCGTGTGGCGGTTATCGAGGACCTGCGTCAGCGCATGGTGGTGCCCGACCCGGTAGGCGATGAGCCTGGCCAGCAAAGCGCCTGATCCGCGCTCAAGCGGCGCAGGTTACTGCGTATTTTCCTTTCTTTTGCGTAATACAAAAACTGTGACCTGACCCTGATTTCATGGGCTAAACGCGCTATCGGGATAGTGAAAGGCAGGCCGATTACTATAGTTAACAGTGGAATGGGCAAATTGAACTTGCCGATAATAGATTGTAAAGCGCAGAGTCTGGAGCGCGATTTTTAATGAGTGAAACCAACAAGCAGGTTGATAAAGATAGCTCGCCGTCGTTTAGCAGCGGTGGCAGTGCTGTCATTATGATGGTGGACGATGAGCCCATCATGATGGAGCTTGTTGAAACCTACCTGCAGGAGCATGGCTACGATAATTTCGTTGCCGTGGAGCACTCGCCGTCGGCAATGCAAAAAATGCAGGAGTGCTCGCCCGACCTTTTGCTGCTCGACCTTAACATGCCCGAGGTCAGCGGTTTTGAAATTCTGCAAAGCGTTCGCGAGACGGACGAATTTAAACACCTGCCGATTATTGTCTTAACCTCATCTACCGATGCAGAGAGCAAGCTTAGCGCGCTGGAGCTTGGTGCAACGGATTTTCTGGCCAAGCCGGTTGATCCCAGTGAATTGATCTTGCGGCTGCGCAACATCCTCACGGTGAAGGCCTACCAGGACAGGCTGGAAAACTATGATGACCTGACCGGGCTGCCGAATAGAAAACTTTTCCTGGATCGACTCGGCTGGGTTTTAGAAAAAGAAATCGCCGAACGCGGTGGGCTTGCGGTACTTACGGCAGCGTTGGATCGCTTCAAGCAGGTTAACGATAGCCTTGGACCCAAAGTTGGCGACCAGGTGTTAAAGCAGGTAGCGGAGCGATTGGTTGCGACATTGCGATCGATCCAGGGCGAACGCGGTTTAGACGACCAGCAGGCCTGGACAAATATTTCGAGATTGTCGGGCGATGAGTTCGCGGTGGTTTTACCAGGCGTGCTGCATGCATCCGAAAGTAGCCAGATCGCCAGGCGCATACTTGAATCCTTCGAGAGCCCCTGCAAAGTTGCGGGCCAGGAAATCTATTTAACCGCCAGCATTGGTATCGCGCATGCGCCGGAGGACGGCGAAGATAGTGACGTTTTACTCAAGGCCGCCACTGCCGCAACAGCTTACGCCAAAAACGATGGTGGCAACCAAAGCCGCTTTTACGCCAAGGAAATTAATGAAGAGGCGAGGAAAAAGTTGCGCCTTGAGGGCGACCTGCGACGCGCCCGCGAAGACAATCAGTTGGCACTGCACTACCAGCCAAAAATTAATGCATTAACCGGGCGCATCGTGGGTGCCGAGGCATTGCTGCGTTGGGAGCATCCAGAGCTGGGCTTTTTGCCACCGGACCAGTTTATTCCTTTGGCAGAAGATACCGGGCTAATTATTCCGATTGGCGACTGGATTCTGAAGCAAGCCTGCACCGAGGCTGCCCTATGGCGCGAGCAGGGCCTGGGCGATATAAAGGTATCGGTCAACGTGTCGGCCAAACAGTTTCGCCACGCATTGCTAGCATCCGCCATACTCGAGTCGCTCGCGTCGAGCGGCCTGCCGCCGGATCTGCTTGTAGTAGAGATTACCGAAAGCCTGGTGATGAATGACATCGACGCCAAGCTGTTGATCTTGCACGAGCTGCGGAATTTGGGAATTTCACTGTCGATGGACGATTTTGGCACGGGTTACTCTTCGCTTAGCTACTTGCAGCAATTACCCATCGATGAATTGAAGATTGATCGCTCTTTCCTGGTTGATATACCGGGCAACACCAGCGGCTTGTCTATTGTTAAAGCGGTTATCGCGCTGGCAAAAAGTCTGGAGCTTAGCACCGTGGCTGAGGGCGTTGAGCGCTACGAGCAAGTGGATACTTTGGTTGAGCTTGGCTGCAACGTTATCCAGGGCTGGTACTTCGCCAAGGCCATGCCCTCCGAGCAATTCATGGAATTTGCCCGCTCGATACAAAACCCTGCTCAAAATCGCGCCGCTGGCTAATTTTTACACGCTGCGGCAGCCCGTCGCCAGCGCAACAAACTTTTTCCCTGCTTCCGTCTTTGCAAAGGCCTGCTTGGCCGTTGCAAGCCAACCCTCGTTCGCGTAGAATCCGCCCACTTTTTTCGCCCCTCTGAGTACTCGGATTAGCGCCTCAAGCGCTTTTAGGGCATTACTCCTTGCCTCACCGCGTAGCCGCCAGGCTTAGAACGGGAGGCGCCAACCGCGAGGAGATACGATGCGGCACTACGAAATAGTGTTCATGGTCCACCCTGACCAAAGTGAACAAGTTCCCAGCATGATCGAGCGTTATACGGCGGCGATCACCAAAGATGGCGGCACGATGCATCGTGTCGAAGATTGGGGGCGGCGCCAGATGGCCTACCCGATCGACAAACTCAATAAAGCTCATTATGTGCTGATGAACGTTGAAGCTGGCCAGCAAGCGCTGGATGAGCTGACTACCAATTTCCGTTACAACGATGCGGTGCTGCGCAACCTGGTAATTCGCACCGACGCCCCGGAAGTTGGCGAATCCAAAATTATGAAAGCCGAAAAAGAGCAACGTGAGCGCAAAGCGCGTTACGACGCGCGCTCGGAATCAGGTGGTGGCCGGGATCGCCAGGCTGCGGGCGCTGATGCCAAGCCTGCTGCCGAGAATAAAGCTGAGAGTGAAGATGGCGCTGCAGCTTCGAATGCCGATGCTGCCAGCGAAAGCTAGACGGCTGGCTTGTTCTGTATTGCACCCTTAACGAATTGCTTAATGAATTAATTGGAGAGCAGCATGGCTCGTTTTTTTCGACGTCGCAAATACTGTAAGTTCACCGCTGAAGGTATTGAGCATATAGATTACAAAGACTTGGATATCCTCAAAGAATATATTTCTGAAACGGGGAAAATTGTGCCCAGCCGAATAACCGGCACCAAGGCCCGTTATCAAAGGCAGTTGGCTACCGCGGTTAAGCGTGCGCGTTACCTCGCGCTGATTCCGTACACCGATAGCCACAAATAGATTTATCGATATTGTTTTGTTGCACCGCAGGCTTTGCGCGCGATTCCGGGGCGTGCAAGATAGTGGCGTGATTTTGTTGTGTTAATTATTGAACAGGCTGCGACAGGACGGCGCAGCTTTTGAAAGCTTACGCGGAATTCGCGATGCGCGGCCCCTTACAGGGCGCCGTAGCGGCTGCCTTACCAACGGCTTCATTATTTTTAAGCTGGTTGGGTGCAGCAGTCGTTGCGCTATTCGTGCTGCGGCATGGCTTGGGTCGCGCCACGCCGGTTATTGCCGGTGCACTTTTACCAGCCGCGTTCTGGATGCAGGCTGGTGACATAGGCCCTTTGACCACGGCAGTTTGTGCGGTGGGGCTGGCGCTGGTGTTAAGACACAGCAGGAGCTGGTCGGTGGCATTGCTTATGCTCCCTGTGGTGGTTGGCGCATGGTGTGTGGCCATTGTGTTTGCGCTGCCGGAATATGTTGAATTTGTGCGCGTGGTTTTTGAAGAACTGCTACTGCGTTTCCAGGAGCAGATGCAGCGTTCTTTGAGCGCGGCCGAGCTTGAGAAATTGCCGCAGTTCACGGCGCCCGATGGTGTGCAGGTGATTGGAATGATCGCCGTTATGCAATCGATAACGGTAGCTTTCAGCTTGTTGGTGGCGCGTTGGTGGCAGGCCATGCTGTACAACCCGGGCGGGTTTCGTGACGAGTTTCATGCCCTGCGGTTGCAGCGTTTTCATGCGCTGGCACTTGTTGCAGGGTTTGTTGCAATTGCAGCACAAACGGCTTACCCGGCCTGGGGCTGGTTATTCATAGTCCCCATGTTGATAGCGGGCACGGCGCTAGTGCATGCGGTGGCCCGGCAACTTGGATTGGGTGGCGGCTGGTTGCTGATGTTTTACCTGATGGTGTTTGTGCTTGTTCGGCCGTTAATGGCTTTATTGGCCGCTATTGCAGTGGCCGACAGCGCGCTGGATTTTCGAGCCAGGCTGGCCCGTAATCGTTAATCGCAAGAACTAAAGCGATTAATGCAATTAATCTATGAAGTAAGCAAACGATTTAACGAGGTAGAAGAAAGATGGAAGTGATACTACTGGAAAAGATATCCAAGCTCGGCGATCTTGGTGATAAAGTCAGGGTTAAATCCGGCTTTGGCAGAAACTTCCTGATTCCTTACGGCAAGGCGGTTCCGGCAACGCAGGCCAATGTTGCAGACTTTGAGGCGCGCCGGGCAGAGTTGCAAGCAGCGGCTGATGCCGCGCTGGCTACCGCGCAGCAAAGGGTTGAGCAGTTGCAAGAATTTAGCGTGAAGATCATGGCCAACGCTGGCGAAGAAGGCAAATTGTTTGGTTCCATTGGAACCCGCGATATTGCTGATGCGGTTACGGCTGCCGGCCAGGAAATCAAAAAATCCGAGGTCATCCTGTCTACGGGTGTTATCCGCGAAATCGGTACCTATGAGGTACAATTGCGCCTGCACACCGATGTCAGCGCTAATATCAATGTTATTGTAGAGGCTGAGTAGGCATCGGTTTTGCTGCGCTGCTTGCGTGCCCTTATTGGAAGGTCGCGGTGCACATTAATAAAAAAATTTTCAATGACTTCTATTGAAGGCAGTTGAATGTGGACGAAACTGACACTCACGAGCCCGCAGGGCCCGACATAGACGCCGGTTCTTTAGAGGCCGATGTATCATCCGCCGGCCCACTCGATAACCCCGCAAATCGTGATAGCAGCGCTGATGCTGCGCCATTCACGGAACCAGATTACCAAGCTGCGCAAAGCGAAGACCCGGAGCTTGCGTACGAAGGGCCGCTGCGTGCGTTTGGCGACAGCTTCTCGCCATCCGCACAATACGCCAACGATGTGGGCTCGGTTAAAACGCTGCCCCACTCCCAGCAGGCCGAGCGCTCTTTAATCGGCGGCATTTTGGTATCAACCGAAGCCTGGGACTCTGTGTCCGACAGAGTTAGCGCCAGCGACTTCTACTACCAAAAACATACGCATATCTTTGCCGAACTTGCGCGGCTGGCCGACGCTGCTGAGCCGCTGGATGTGGTGACGCTCTCCGAAGCGCTTGAGAGGCGCGATCTTT
>JABDNS010000118.1 GCA_013043705.1 Pseudomonadales bacterium | reverse complement strand
GACCTGGCTTGGCTTCGATACTGGAATCAGGGCCCACAATATCCACGACCTGGTGTTCTATATTATTTTGCCCATCCTGGTTTTTAATGCTGGCAAAACGACGCTAGGCAAAACCAGCGCTTATCGTTAGAATGCAAGCCATCCTAAGGGGCGGCTCCGGCCTGAGACTCGCATCGCGAGAACCCTTCGAACCTGAACCGGGTAATACCGGCGTAGGAATAGGGATAGCATCCTCAGCTGACTTGCCTCTCTGTTTTACGCTTAACGCAATCTCCGGTTCTCCAATAACCAGCGCGTCAATGCGCGCCGCCAGTAACAATAACTGGCAACTGTGGAGACGCTCGCATGCCCAGCGCCTGGAATGACTGCTACATCACCAAAATCTGCTTCGCCAACGCGGCGCGCTTTGCATGTGCAATGCTTATGCTGGGGTCGGCGGATAGATTAGGCGCCCAGGCCATGCAAGAGGTTATCGTTTACTCATCACTCACGGAACAAACGCTGGCCAATACGGCAGCGAGCATTACGATTTTCGATGCGAAACGATTGAGTGCAAACAATGCGCAACATATCGAACACATACTTAACGCAGCACCCAACGTTAACTTTTCTGGTGGTGCCGCCAGGGCGCGTTTTGTGCAGATGCGTGGCATCGGCGACATAGAACAGTTTGTCGACCCCAAAGCTTACCCCTCGGTTGGGCTTAGCTTAGACGGCATTGATTTTAGCGGACTGTTTGGCGCGGGCCTGCTGTTTGATACACAGCAGGTAGAGGTACTGCGCGGGCCGCAGGGAACCCGCCTCGGGGCAAGCGCACTGGCGGGTTCAATTAATATCATTTCGAACACGGCAGATAGCCTGGCGCCCAGTTTCGTAGAAGCAGGAGTCGGTAAGTTTGCCTCGCGCCAGCTTGGTGGCGCAGGCTCGATAAAACTAACTGAGAACACCGGGGCTAGGCTGGCAGCCAGGCAGTATCGTAGCGATGGCTATATCCAAAATAAATTTCTTGGCGTAAACGATACAGCCAGACAGGATGAATTCACGGCAAAACTCAATATTAATAACACCCGCGCCGGTGGCCAATCGACAAACTTAACGGCGATTCATATCGACAACGACAATGGTTACGATGCTTTCTCGCTGAAAAATACCGGCTTGCGCACGCAAAGCGACCAACCCGGGAATGACAAGCAGCGCATCAGTGCAATAGCAGTTAAATTTTTACAACCGGTCTTACAGGATGGTGAAATCGAATACCAGCTCAGCGCGCTGCGCGCCAATACGCTTTATAGCTTTGACGAGGACTGGACTGACCCCAGCGTCTGTGATGCTGTTGCATGTAACGCGGGGACATTTTTCAGTTTCGATCAATATCGGCGCGACCGCAACGATTACACAGCCGAGATTAAGCTAAGCAATAGCCAATACCTGGCCGGTTTTTTTGCACAGCAAAAGCAAATCGATTTACACAGAAATCGTAGCGGCGATGCACCGTTGCAACTAGACAGCCGCTACCAGGCACGGCGATTCGCACTATTCGGCCAACTCTCACCGCAGCTGAACGAATCCTTGAATCTGGAGCTGGGCGCTCGCTACGAGTGGTTTGACGACGACTATAGCGATAGCACTTTGCTTGCAAGCGACAGCCGCGATGAGCTATGGCAATTGAATGCCTCGCTAAAATACAGCCTGTCCGACCAAGCCCGACTTTACCTGCTCGCCTCGCGCGGCAACAAGGCCGGCGGCGTTAACACCGACGCCAGTTCCAGCTTTAGCGCTGCAACACCTGCCACTCAGGCTGAACTGAGCGAGCGATTGCGCTTTAGCAGTGAATCGCTGAGTAACTACGAAGTTGGCGCAGGCTTTAGCAACCGCGAAGACACACTATCTGGCAACATCAGTCTATTTTATAATTATCGCAGCAATCCGCAGTACGAAACCTTCCTGCAGGATTTTCCAGCCGGTGGCTTTCTATTTATCGGTTACCAGGCTAATGCCGACAGCGCCGAATCGCATGGAGCGGAAATACAATTTGCAACCAGGCTATCGCAATATTTCCTGCTTGAGTACGCCGCGTCTTATATAAAATCGCGGATCAGTGGCCTTCGCGTTTATGATTTCGACTCCTTTCAATTCGCGAATATCAATCGCAAGGAACAGCCGCGCGCGCCCAGCTATCGCTATCATGTAGCGGCAACAGTGAATGCCACACGTAATATAGCCATAAAATTTAGCGCCGAAGGCCGCGACAGCTACCAGTATGCCTATTACTTCAACCGTGAATCCGGGCATATGAACCTGTTACATGCCAGCATTCAATACAGCAACGAAAAAATCAGTATCACCGGCTGGTTGCGCAACCTGCGCGATGAGCGCTATCCGGTGCAGGGGCTTTATTTTGGCAATGATCCTCGCGAAGACTACGCCAACGACCTATACACGCAAGCAGGAGAACCACGCAACGGCGGGGTTACTTTCAGGTACAATTTTTAGCCCCAACCATATAATGCTTTCGCCGAGGCTCACACGATGCTGATTACTGCCGAGCTCAGTCTTTACCCCCTGGATGCTAACTATAAGCTACCCATCCGCAATTACATCGATACGCTTAAGGGTATCGAAGAACTCGAGGTGCGCACCCATGCGTTGAGCACCGAGCTATTTGGCGAATACGATGTCGTTATGCAAGCCGTACAGAAAGCCACGCGGCAAGTTTTCGAGCAGGATGATGCCGCTGTGCTGGTGGCCAAGTACCTGAACCGGGATAGACGCTGATGCTGGCCGAAACCTGGGCAGAGCTGTCGGCTTACTCAATACCCGAACTGCTCGCCGTATGCGCCTCGCTGGTCTATATCGTACTGGCAGCGCGTAATAACCGTTACTGTTGGCCGCCTGCGTTCATCGCATCCATACTATTTGTTGTGATTATGTGGCAATACGGGCTGCTGATGGATTCACTGCTCAACGCCTACTACGCTGCAATGGCCGTGTACGGATGGATGGTTTGGCAGGCCCAGGATACGGTGAAACCAGATGCACAATCCGCGCAAGTGCTGCCGGGCGCGCTAATTGCGCGCAAATCGGCACGTAGCCATACGATAGCAATAGGTGTTATTGCACTGCTCTCAATGGCATCTGGCTACTGGCTAGCAAGCAAAACAGCAGCTTCTTTTGCCTACCTTGATTCATTAACGACCTGGGCAAGCCTGTACGCCACCTGGCTGCTGGCCCAACGCGTGCTGGAAAATTGGCTGTACTGGATAGCCATCGATAGTTTGTCGATCTACCTGTACCTGCAAAAAGGCTTGTATTTCACTGCCCTGCTGTTTTTGGTTTACACCGCGATGGCGCTGTATGCGTTCTATCACTGGCGCAAGCAGTCGCGTGAAAAACGGCGGCCATTACCTCCCAATCGACAACAGGCTGTTCTGGATAGCGGCAATGCACCAGCCTGAAATGCAGCAGCCTGGCGCACAACTCCCAAGCATGGATAATTGGCGCGATTGGGCGCTTGACCTACAAGCTAAGCCGCGTGTTAAACGAACACTAAGCGAATTAAACGATAATTCCGCCAACGCCGTTTATTTAATTAGCGATGGTGCGAAAGAGCTTGTCCTGAAGCAATACGCGCCCAATCCCGCTTATCAAAGCAGTGGCGAGCAATTGCTGGCCATCGACTCGTGGCAAAACGCAATTGCCCGTCCGCCATACTCACTCGCTGCCGCTGTTCTATATCGCGATCCGCGCAATCACTACGCCATCTTTGAATATTTTGACGCTGCAACGTTACAGGCAGGCGCAGCCTTGAATCAATCATTACTAGAGACGCTGTGCCAGGCTATTCATCGTTACCACTGCTACTCCATACAATGGCCGGTAGATCCAATTAGCTATACCGGACGATGTGAACACTACCTAAGCGTTGCCAATAATCATTTTAGTACCGCAGGCATCACCAAGCTGGAACAGCGCTATCGCGAGCTTCGCGACGATTGTGTCCAGCATCTACAACGCGCTGGCGAGTCCCTGGTGTGTTGTCACAACGACCTCAATCCCGGCAATATCCTGTACCTGAAAAATTCATCAACGCCTGCGCCGCTTCGCATACTCGACTGGGACTTTGCTTCACCCGGTGTTGCTGCAATGGATTTCGCCTCACTGGGGGTAGAACTGGGCATAGACTGCAAATTGCTCGCAACAATAGCCGGGCTGCAAGAAATCCAGCTCGCCACTGCCTACCGGGTCTATACACTGATTTGCGACACGTACGAGGAAATTCTGCGCGCCGCCCGCCGCTAATCCGCCCAAGTCGCCGACATCGTTGTAAACTCACCGCATGAGCCTATTTTCCCAGCAAGAATATTTGCGCTATTCCAGGCATATCCAGCTCGCGCAATTTGGCGCAGCTGGCCAAATGCGCCTGAAGCAGGCCAGGGTTTTAATTGTGGGTTGTGGCGGGCTTGGCGCGCCGGTTGCACTTTACCTGGCCGGTGCCGGCGTGGGCCACATTAGCCTGCTAGATGCAGACCAGGTAAGTATCACCAACTTGCATCGTCAAATTGGTTTTTCAGAAAGCGACATTGGCCGCAACAAAGCACAAGCGCTGGCAAAACGCTTGCGCGCGCTCAACAGCGACGTGGACATTCAGGCAATCACAGCCATGCTTTGCAACGAAAACGCGCAGGCGCTTATAGAAGACAAGCAACTGATTATCGATTGCAGCGATCGATTCGAAGTTCGCTGCCTTATCAACCAGCACTGCCTGGCAAGCAAAACCAGTTGGATATATGCGAGTGCTGCGCAATATAGTGGCCAGCTTGCCCTATTTGTTCCGGGCGGGCCCTGCTATCGCTGCCTGTTTCCAGAGGCACCGCAGAACGCTATGGATTGCAACGCCGCCGGCGTGCTGGGCACCGTGCCCGGCATTCTGGGCACACTGCAGGCCGACCAATCCTTGCATTACCTGGCCGGCCAGCATCAAACAGCAAGCCACGTTACGATGGTTGAAACAGCGCCGCTACAAGTGCAGCAACTTGCTATTGCCAGGCGGCCAGATTGCAACGCCTGCGGTGCGACGTCGCCACACCGGCATAGCACTGCAAAGATACAAAGCGAACTGCCTATGTGCAATGCAAGCACTGCGTTGGCGTCCGAGTTCAATCCGCAATTAGAGCTTACGCAAGAACAGCTGCGCGCGCACCGCGAGCGGGAACCCGTTTTCATGCTGGATGTGCGCAGCGAAGAGGAGCATTCGGCATTCAACCTTGGCGGCTTGAATATACCCCTGCACCAGATTGGCGGAAAACTCGACCAGGTTAAGCAGCAGGCATCCGCATCAATTGTGGTTTGCTATTGCCAAAGTGGGGCTAGAAGCCTCGACGCCGCCATTGCATTGCGCGCAGCAGGCGTAGAGGCCTTAAGTCTTGCCGGTGGAATTCAGCAGTTGCTTGAAAGCCAGCATTGAAAAAATTGGATAAACCCTAAGCTGGCCAGGCAAACTATTGCGGGCCATGTGCCTGTTCTGGCGAATCCCATAACGCCGACCAAACATAGCCGCCACTCACGTAAAACACTGCGTCATCATGCAGTACCGAGCGTTCGTTTTCGGCCCACCAATTGGGCAACGCCGGTTTGGCCTCAGCGACAATTTCACCCGCCGGATTTATTTGTGCGTTGGCAGGATTTTCCAGCGCGTTGATTTCGAACAAGTGTAACGCGGCTTGATTAAAGTACTGGCCCGAGGTGTTCGTACCACTAATGCGTACCGGCAGTGCAAAACGATCGGAGGCTTCGCCGCTACCAGCCAGATAAGTGAATGCATGCCGGTTATGCTGTGCCTCACTGTAGCTATAGCCACCCTCCTCGCCAATAAATAGCGGCGCTACATGTGTGACCGGGTTAACTGGATCGGAAACATCAAACAGCTCCAGCTTTAATCTTGCATTGCGCTCACCGCCACGCCCCAAACCCAACAAAAGAGAATCGCTCACCGGGTGTAGAAACTCGGAAAAACCTGGGATTTCCAACTCACCCAGAATTTTTGGATCCCTGCCATCCGAGAGGTCGAGCACATAGAGCGGGTCGATGCGCAAAAACGTAACGATATAACCGCGGTCACCAAAAAATCTCACCGCGGTAACTGTTTCATTAGGTTTGCCAATAGGCTCGGGGCGTAACTCGTTGGGCAATTGCCCGACTATATCCAGCGCGGCTTCAGAAACTGATTCTTCCAACACAAACAGGCGATGGTCCTGGCGGTCCTCATTGTCGCGTGTAAAAGTACTGGTCATCACACGAAGCTGGCCATTGTGTTCGCTCATGCGGAAATCGTTCTGCCCACCGGACCAAACATTGCCCGGCAGCACTGCTGAGCCACGGTACTGCGCCTTCACATCGGTAAGCGCAAATTTGTGAATCACGGTTTCAGGGTTTTCACCGTAGCGCGGATCGCTTAAGTAAATCGCCTGCTGCGAAACATACATGCCGGCCGCACCCTCGTTGTAGCAAAGTGTTTGCAGGGACTGCGGGTCGTCTATCGGTATGGCGGTCACACTGGTTAGAACCGGATAGCCAGCACGGTCGTGGAGATTCTTTTTCTCATTGGTCACCCAGCAATCGGTGGGATAAAACAAATCTCGCGACGCGCCATTGATGGTTACACGCGGAATCATTTTATGCCTGGCGATCTGTGCTTCCGGATCCGCATCGCTCGCAGCATCCGAGGCCAATTCAACCGCTGGCTCAAAGTAAAATGCCGGCGTGTGCCGGGTAATCAGGTACAGCGTATTGCCAATACGCCGACTATCTACCAAGCCACCCTCCACTTCCAGCTTGTACAGGCTTTCAGGTTCTTGCGCATTCTCGACGGAATAAATATCGACATTAACCTGCTGCCGGTGCCAGGCCCAATAATCAAAGAAGTGCGCACCGTAGGGCAGAAAACTGTTTTGTGTCGACAACGCGACGAGCTTGTCGTTATGCAGGTACATACCATTGGTATAGCCTCGCTGCTCCAGCTTGATGGTAGCAAGCTGTTGCGCGGTGGCATCCACGGCGTTAGTGGCCAACACACGAATTTCCGAACTGGGCGGCTGGTATTCCGGTGCAAAGCGGGCGTCCAGAAACGCTGCGGCCGACTCAGTGGCCGACTCAGTGGCCGCCGACACACCAACTGAACTTTCATCATAAATAATCGGTACAGCAGCGCCATCAAGCTCGCCGGCGAGCTCTTCAGCGGACGCGACATCGGGGGTTGCCAACAGCACGTTGTCTGGCAGCGGCTCACGAATGTAACAGCAAATAAAGGCGCGATTTTTCGCAACAAAAAGATGCTCGCCGTTGTATTTGACGATATCGTTTTCGTCGACGCGGGCTTCCAGCGTGTAGGTCTGGCTGAAGTTTTGTGCATCGCCGCCAGCTTCGGCTGCCAGTGCCGGTACGGGCTGCGCAGCACGCGTATCAAACGCAATTTCGACCGGCAGGCCCGGCACATTGCGCGCTTGCGTGTGCACCGTTTCCATTGCCGAACTCATCGCCGTAACAAACTGCAGGCTCGATTCAACCGGCTCTAGCAAGCCATCGCCGGGCTCGCCAAATATGGTTTCGTCAACGGATTGCGAATCAGGGCCACCACCCGCACAAGCAGACAACAGGACCGTCGCAACAATTACCGGCCAGCGCCACTTTTGGTTGGCAAATGCAGCGTCATGGGGCCGCCGAAAATTTATTTGGTAAAGCATGGAGGACACCCCTTCAAACACGACATTGTGCTGGATCCGGGGCTTATTTTAGCGGGATTCTCCGACATGGTCACTAATTAACCAGCGGGTTCGGAAAAATAAATTAAGCCTTTGTTTTTATTGTGTTTTTAAAGCTGCGTAAAACCCAGCTCGTTGCCTGGGCTGCTTATGGCAATGCTGGCGACCGAAGGCCGGCTAAAGCTCCAGCCGCAGATCCAAAGCAAACATTTCCAAATCGTAGGTTTTGTTGAAGCCAAGACCCAGCCAATTGCTTTCGCCAACGCGCATACGCGCGCCCAGCTCAAAACCCGTTTCCCTGTCGCTACCCATGCGGGTATGGTTAATCATGGTAAGCACTTCATAGTTTTCTCCGCCCGGCAATCGGAACCCGATCGCACCACGGTATCCCGACTCGCGCTCGCTTTCACTGCCGGCGCTGGCATCAGTTTGTACAAAATTAATTTCCGCAACGAAGTCTGGCACTTCATCGAGCACGGTGTGCACGCCAATCCCAAAATCCAGCTGATCAACTTCAACATCATCGTTGATGGTTACACCATTGAAGCTCATTCGTGGATCATCAGACAGCACCGAGACATAAGACGCACTCACATAAACGAAGTCATTAAGTGCCTTGCTGCCTTTGACGCGAAAGCCCTGTGAATCGACACCTGTCGCCTCGCCGCGCACATACCCTGCCTCAACATAAGTGTAGGGGAGCACACTTTCCTGTGCCCAGGAGGTAACGCCAATTATCGATGCGCAAATTGCGAGTATTAATCTAGTCAACATTTTTTCCCGTTACTCCGAGTTGGAATTAGCAAGTTACCCATGATGCGCGAACTGCGAAGCTAGCGCCTGCGTAGGATACGAGCAATTGCGAGACGCTGAAAGGCTGCCTTTTTGCGATACTAGCGCCCACCCCCCGGCTGGGCTGCCGTTCGTCCGCCTAAGGCTGCTCGTGCCCTACTTGGGCGCTGCTGAATTATCATCCAATCGCTGCCTTGCCTGTCAAGCATATCAAGCACAGGCTTTACCCCGCCACGCTGGAGCGGCCCCTTAAAAGTCGCTAAGCTGCGCGGCTAAATACCGGAAACCCAAGCGCCAACATATGAAAGAACACCCGACTTTACAGGCATTCCAGGCGCTGCGCGCCAAATCGCTGGATGAACAGCGCCGCACAGCTGCCAAAAAACGGCACGCGCGAGGCTACCGCAGCGCGCGCGAGAATCTCGACGATCTTTGCGATAGCGGTAGTTTCCAGGAATACGGACAGCTCGCGGTGGCGGCGCAACGCGAGCGGCGCGATATAGAGGAACTGCGTGAGCACACGGCAGCCGATGGCGTCATTACCGGTACCGCGCTGATCAACGCCGATCGATTCGACGCGGCCGCTTGCCGTACCGCAGTCATCGTGAATGATTACAGTGTACTTGCCGGCTCGCAGGGCTTTTTTCATCACCAGAAAATCGACAGGATTGTCGAGCTCGCCAGCGAACATCATTTGCCTTCAGTTATGTACACCGAAGGTGGCGGCGGCCGGCCAGGTGACGTGGATGTGAAAACGCAAATTGCCGGGCTCAATATCAATACTTTTGCCAGCTGGGCCGCGCTTGGAGAGCGCGCGCCGCGCATCGCGGTAAACAACGGGTTTTGTTTTGCTGGCAATGCAGCGCTTTTCGGCGCCGCCGACGTTCGCATTGCCACGCGCAATAGCTGGATTGGCATGGCGGGACCCGCCATGATTGAAGGTGGCGGGCTGGGGCAATTTAAGCCCACCAATATTGGCCCGATCGAAACACAGCTACACAATGGAACCGTTCACCTGCTGGCAGAAGATGAAGCGCATGCCACCGCACTTGCAAGGCATGTTTTGTCTTATTTCCAGGGCCGTTTGCCAGGCTTTCAATTTGCCAAGCAGGCCGCGCTGCGCACCATCATGCCCGAAGACCGGCGCTTTTCGTACAAAGTCCGCGATGTGCTCGAAATAATTTTCGACAACGATAGCCTGCTCGAATTGCGCTATAGCTTTGGCAAGCCAATGCTCACTGCGCTGGCAAGAATCGGCGGCAAACCGGTGGGCGTGTTGGCCAACGATACGCGCCAACTAGGCGGTGCAATCGATGCAGAAGCAGCTGACAAGGCCTGCGATTTTTTGCAGCTGTGCAGCGGTTTTGATTTACCGGTGGTCAGCTTTTGCGATACGCCCGGATTTATGGTTGGCCCGGATAGTGAATCGCAGGCCGCGGTTCGGCGCATGTCGCGCGCCTTTGCGGTTGGTGCAACCCTGCGCACGCCGCTAGTGTGCATTTTTTTGCGCAAAGGCTATGGTCTTGGCGCCATGGCAATGGCGGGTGGCAGCTTCAAAGTACCCGTTTACAGCGCCTCATGGCCCACTGGCGAGTTCGGTGGCATGGGGCTAGAAGGCGCCGTGCAATTGGGCTTTCGCAAGGAACTCGAAGCCTGTGCAAGCGATTCGGAAAGAGACGAACTATTCAACACGCTGGTCGAGCAAGCCTATGAGCGTGGCAAGGCAACCGAGGCGGCTTCGTTTCTTGAAATTGATGCCGTGATAGACCCGGCCGACACAAGAGACGTAATCCTGCGCGCCCTGCTCGCAGCGCAGCGTTGAGCGCGAAACTCCCTGTTAAACGCGCACAGTGTTGTAGGGGCCATACTTAACCTGGCAGTTACAAACCGGTGAGCCTATGCACCCAATAACCGAGAATTTCGTGCAACACTAGCGAAGAATCGGCCAGCCTGTCGGCGCTGGGTAGCCAACTGGACGCCTGCCACACAGGTAGCTTGCGATCGGCAAGCTCTGTGGGAGCCGGTATCACATCGAAACCGGCCTGTTCAAATAACAATAGCGCGCGGCGCATATGCATCGATTGTGTAACCAGCACGATGGTGTGGATATTTTCCTGTAGAAGAATAGCCGCTGCTTGCTGCGCATTTTCCGCAGTGGTGCGACTACTGGCTTCAATCCATACAGGCTGAAGGCCAAATAAGGACTGCAAATACTCAGCGCACACCTGCGCATGGGCGTATTGGCTCCCAGAAGGGGTGCCACCGGTTAGCATCAGCGGCTTTTGAATCTGGCGCTGTAACCAGGCCACGTAAGACAATCGCGCCTGCGCATCGCTAGTTGGCCAAGCACGACCTCCGTATTCAGGTGCAAGCTCAACATGCCCACCGCCTAAAACCACAATTGCGCCGGCCTTTTGCCAGCGCTGCGCCGGCAAATCTATTGGCCTGGCCACCTCTATTGAAGCCAGCAAACCATTACTGACCAGCGGCACCGACAGTGCCAGCAGCGAGCCCAGCCCGGCAATACAAATTGCAATGCCCAGGCGACGATAGCGAGCTATAACAGCAAGGCCAATCGCGACCAATAAAATGTTGAGCATGGGCGGCAACAGCCAGAGTTTCAGGAAACTGCGGTAGAGCATTGTTCAAATCGCCATGTGCCTGTGCGGTTGGAGGCAGTACGGGCGAAATTTCGAATCACTTGTGCCTGCAAGCGAACCGCTACTTCAAACGCCGCCCGATCAGCCAAGCTGCCAGTTCCGCGAAAGTTACAAGAAAGGCGCTGGCGAGCCGGGCATTTATCGCGTTATTCTAGCCGACTTTGCAAGCCCTAAGCGGCCACGCAAGCCCAATATCAGCCCCGTTTACCAGGCAATCCGAAACATGGCATCGCAACCAGAAGCCGCGGCCTACGAGCCGCAAAAAATTGAAGCCGAGGCACAGCGCTTTTGGCAACAGCAGCAAAGCTTTGCTGCGCAGGAAGATGCAACGCGGGAGAAATTTTACTGCCTGGCAATGTTCCCCTACCCCAGTGGCAAACTGCATATGGGGCACGTACGCAACTACACCATCACCGATGTCATTGCGCGCTACCAGCGCATGCTGGGCAAAAATGTACTGCATCCGATGGGTTGGGACGCGTTTGGCTTGCCCGCAGAAAATGCCGCAATCCAGAACAAGACCGCGCCCGCCAAATGGACCTACCAGAACATCGACTACATGCGCGAGCAATTGCAATCGCTGGGCTTTAGTTTCGACTGGCAGCGCGAGTTCGCCACTTGCCAACCCGACTACTACAAATGGGAGCAATGGTTTTTCACGCGCCTTTATGAGCAAGGCCTGGTCTATAAAAAAATGGCCAGCGTTAACTGGGACCCGGTGGATTGCACAGTGCTGGCCAACGAGCAGGTCATCGATGGTCGCGGCTGGCGCTCGGGCGCAGTTGTAGAGCGACTTGAAATTCCGCAGTGGTTTATTCGCATTACCGACTACGCCGAAGAATTGCTAAGCAGCCTGGACGCGTTGCCGGAGTGGCCGGAACAAGTTAAAACCATGCAGCGCAACTGGATTGGCAAAAGTGTTGGCGCCAAAATTCGCTTTCCAATGTTAACTGAAGTTGCCGGTTTCGAAGAGTTGGAAGTCTACACCACGCGCCCCGATACGCTCATGGGCGCGAGCTATGTAAGCCTTGCGGCGGAACACCCTGTCGCACTGGCGCTGGCCGAAAACAATACCAATGTGGCCACCTTCATCGCGGAATGCAAAAAACAATCGCTGGCCGAAGCCGATATGGCCACCATGGAAAAGAAAGGCCTGGATACCGGCCTGCTTGTAGAGCATCCATTAAATGGCCGGCAATTGCCGTTGTGGATCGCCAACTATGTTTTGATGGATTACGGCAGCGGCGCAGTAATGGCCGTGCCCGCGCATGATGAACGCGACTTTGCGTTTGCCCACGCATACGATTTGCCGATTGAACAAGTGGTGGCCAGCACTAGCGCCGACGATGCGCCTTTCGATGCACAACAATGGCAGGAGTGGTACGCACGCAAATCCGGTACGCTTAGCGTGAACAGTGGTGATTTTAACGGGCTGGATTTTGGTGCCTGTCGCGACGCGATCACCGCCGCATTGGTAACAAAAAAAGCCGGTGAGGCCAGCACCAATTATCGCCTGCGCGATTGGGGCGTGTCTCGCCAGCG